>DATFXZ010000781.1:0-8763 GCA_035315305.1 Terriglobia bacterium
GAGCACCTCCGTAACGCGAAGTAAGGCGGCTTGTACTAAACTGCATCGAGACCGATAAGGAGGCAACTATGGATCGCCGGAAGTTCGTGCGGGTCACGGGCACTGGGGTCGCGACGAGCGCTCTTGCGGAGGCTGTTGTATCTGCTCAAATAGCCTCCACGCCCGCGCGCCAGTCTGGTGATACGAAAGCGAAGTCGCGCAAGGCGTTGATGAAAGTTGGTACGCAGCATGGCGATTCGAACGAAATCCTTCGCGTCCTAGCTGGGTTCGGAGTGAATTACATCTGCAGCCGGCTTCCTTCAGAGCGACTGGACGAGCATTGGTCAGTGGAAGGCCTTTCGCGGCTCCGTGAGCGTATCGAGTCGTTCGGCCTCGTACTCGATGTCGTGCCGCTACCCATGAGCTCGAACTACATCACGAAGGCCGAGCTCCCCAATATCATGCTCGGCAAGACCCCGGAGCGGGATCGGGAAATCGACGACGTATGCCAAATGATTCGGAACGCATCCCGCGCCGGGATACCGACACTCAAATACAACATGACCCTCCTTGGTGTCGTGCGCACGGAACCAACGAAAGGCCGTGGCGGTGCCGAATACAGCACCTTCGTCTACGATAAAGCAAAACAGGATCCGCCGTTGACCGAAGCTGGGCCGGTGGACGCCGACAAATATTGGGAGCGCATTACATATTTTCTCAATCGTGTGGTTCCGGTCGCAGAGGAATACAAGGTCCGCCTCGCGTGCCATCCGCAAGATCCCGGAATGCCCAGGGGCCGCGGTTTTAGAGGCGTCGAAACGGTGCTCGGCTCCGTTGAGGGTCTCAAGCGCTTCGTTTCCATTAAGGAGAGCGCTTATCACGGTTTGAATTTCTGCCAGGGCACTGTTGCGGAGATGTTAGAAAACCCCGGTAAAGAGATCTTTGATGTGATCCGCTATTTTGGCACGCGGCGGAAGATCTTCAATGTGCATTTCCGAAACATCCGTGGAGGCTTTCTCAAGTTCCAGGAAACGTTCATCGATGACGGCGACGTCGATATGCTTAAAGCGATGCGCGTGTATAAAGAGGTTGGCTTCGACGGAATGATGATGCCGGACCATGTGCCGAAGATCGAAGGCGACGCGAACAGTTACCAAGGTTTCGCCTTCGCGTTTGGTTACATCAAGGCGCTGATAGCGGCGGTTGCGGCGGAATCGTAACGCCGGTTTTTAATGAGCAATCGCCGGTATCGAAGTCGCGTGTTGTCTACGCAATGATGCCCTTGCGTACGGCGTATAAGATCAATTCGGCAAAACTGTGGAGATTCAACTTGCCTTGCAGGTTCCTGCGATGGGTCTCGACCGTGTAAAGACTCAAACTCAACGAAGCCGCAATCTCTTTGTTGGATTTGCCCTCAACCAACAAATGCAAAATCTCCTTCTCTCGTGGTGTGAGGAGTTCATAGGTATCTTCAACACCACGGACCGTGACCTCACGTACATAATCCTCGGCGAGAACTTTGCTAATTTCCGGACTGAAAAATGCCTTTCCTTCATTCAGGGCTTTGATGGCTTCGATTAAATCGTTCTCCGCGGAATCTTTGAGAAGGTATCCCCTGGCGCCAGCTTTGAGCGCGCGCAGGACGTAGCCTTCATCGGAGTGCATGCTGAGAATGATGATTCCTGTCTGGGGAAGCTGGCCTTTAATTTTCTGAGCCGCTTCGATGCCCGTCAATTTGGGCATAGCGATGTCTAAAACGACAACATCGGGTCTGGCAGCGATGGCGTTTTCGACTGCTTGATTTCCCTCGGAGGCTTCGCTGACGACTTTGAATCCTGGATGATTTTCCAACAGCAGTTTCAGACCCGCACGCATCACATTGTGATCATCCGCCAACAGGATGCGTATTTCTTTCATCGATTTTTGCACTTTGTTTTTCTGTAAACGGGAGTTCTATTGCCAACACAGTGCCCGTCCCTGGTTCCGAATGTATCGCGCATTTGCCGCCTAAACGCGCCACTCGCTCTTCGATCCCAAGCAGACCCAATCCTTTTGACTGCCGCACATCAAAACCTTTGCCATTATCGCGGATCGATAGCGTCAGCCGCCGCGCTTCCTGCAAGACCTGAATCCTTACCGCAGTTGCGTTCGAATGACGGGTACAGTTGTGCAGTGCTTCTTGAACGACACGATAGATACAGGTTTTGTAGTCATCCGGCAAGTCATCCGCAAGAAGGTCTGTTGACACGGTGACGTCCATGGCTGTCTGCCGGCACACTTCTCGAGCTTGCCATCGCAGAGCAGGAATCAAGCCGAGGTCATCCAACATGGATGGGCGCAAAAGCAGAGACATGTTCCTAATCGTCCGGACTGTGTTTTCCACTAAGCCCTTGATTGTTTCGACGTGCCTGAGCAGCAGTTCCTCCGACTTAACCGGAAACCCTGTGGACAAATTGCGCAATTCCACAAGAACGGCTGACAGGCTTTGGCCGACTTCGTCGTGCAACTCTCGAGCCAGCGCCTTCCGTTCTATTTCTTGTGCATCGACAAGACGCGCCGAAAGATTTTCCAGTTGTGTACGAGCCTCAACAACGTCCCTGTATTGCGTATGTGCACGGCGTTCCAGCTTCAGAATTTTCCGGGTGCTGAAAACGGCCATCCCAATCCCCAGCAAAACCGTTATCAGCAACGTGACTGCGAGGCGACCTTGAAAACTCGACAGGAGAGCTGCGTCGCGATCGTTGCCACCGTTTAATTGCTGTTCGTTAATGGCTGCGATGCGATTGGCGATATCAAGCATGGCCATACGTCTCGGAAATACTTCGTCTCTCAAGAACGCGTAGCCTTTACGTTGCCGTTCCTGGTGATTCAATTGGAGGACGGGACCGAGAATCTCCCAATACCGCGCCAACTCCATCGTCAGCGCGGCAAAGTCCTTGGTCTCTTCAGGACCCAGCTTGCTTCCATAGGATTGCAGTGCTGCATCCATTTCAGTCCTCACTTGTTCAAGTGAGGATCGGTAGGACTCCGCGTGCTCAAAGTCAGGCTCGAGCAAATAGTCTCGAACAAACGTTCCGGAGAGGTACAGGTCGGATCGTATGTTGTTCAATACGTGATTGCGGAATAGAAATTCCTGTCGAATTTGATCGCCGTTAGCGCGTATCTGTCGCAGCACGCGTTGAGTATCCATCCCCGCAAGTGCCGTGATCACAAGGAGGCCGCCAAAACCGGCTAAGAGGGCAAATCGTGTACTTGTTATGAGACGGTCGAATCTGGAATTAAAGCGCATACCGTATTCAGTTCGGCGCTGCTCCAGCAGATGTGACAATGCTTGCATGACTGATACTTCCCAGGTTGAACCCGCTGCTCGCGATCGAGATCAAGACTAACCTAGGAAAACATCAGACGTACGCACCTACTGGCCGATTGTCTCAAAAATACCAACCGTCTGGTATATGGGCCCCTGCGGAAACCATTTACCGTCGGTGTGGTGGGCGATATCGAACCAGTTGAAATCCCACCATCGTAATTCGGAGTGACCCGAATGATCGAATTGAGTCGACGCCATTTCCTACGCGTGTTAACCGTGCTCATCACGGGACTGATTACTCTACTAGGCTGTTCGTGCTCCAAAACACAAAATGCGGAGGCGGAAGATCTAAAGGCCTCCGACATCGCCACAGTCTCCGTTGCGAAGGCCACACCCGAAGACATGTCACGCCGAATCGTATTGACGGCGGAATTCAGGCCATTCCAAGAGATCGATGTTATGGCCAAGATCGCTGGTTACGTAAAAAAGATCAACGTTGATGTCGGTGACCGAGTCCAAGAGGGCCAGGTTCTCGCGTTGATCGAAGTGCCGGAGATGGCCGATGACCAGGCACGCGCGAACTCGCTTTTGAGGCGCAGTCAAGCGGAACTGGCCAGATCCAAGGATGAGTTGCAACGTGCGGAATCCGCTCATCAGATTGCACATCTTTCCTACACTCGTCTATCGGAGGTTGCGAAGCAAAAGCAGGGCCTTGTCGCGCAACAAGAGATTGACGATGCCCAAAGCAAGGATCTCGTCGCCGAAGCGCAAGTGAATGCCGCAAAGTCCAACGTGTCTGCCGCCGAGCAACAGGTACAAGTCAGTTTGGCCGAAGTCCAGAAAACCAAAACTTTGCTCGACTACACGCGGGTTACGGCGCCCTTCGCGGGATTGGTCACTCGGCGTTATGCCGATACAGGCTCGATGATTCAAGCCGGCATATCCTCCAGCACTCAGGCAATGCCGCTTATCAAGTTGTCGCAAAACAGCCTTCTGCGTTTAATTCTTCCCGTTCCCGAGTCAGCCGTTCCGACAGTGCATGTTGGGCAGGAGGTCGATGTCCGCGTTCGGACGCTGGGCCGTTCATTCGCAGGGCGCGTAGCGCGTTTTGCAGAAAGAGTGTCGTCCACAACGCGAACGATGGATACCGAAGTAGATGTTCCTAACCCAACCCTGGTACTCATTCCGGGAATGTATGCCGAGGCGAACCTTACGCTCGATCGACGCACAAAAGTGTTGGCGATTCCAGTCCTTGCGGTCGATTTGAGCACTGATGAAACCACTGGTCAAGTTGCGGTCGTGACCCCAGAGAACCACATTGAGACTCGGAAGGTTGAACTTGGTGCGCAGACGGAAACAACCGTTGAAGTTCGATCCGGTTTACGAGACGGCGACCTTGTTGTGACGAGTAATCGATCCGCTTTACGATCAGGCCAAAAGGTTCGTCCGAAACTGAGCAATATTGGGACGCCTTCCTCGCGTTAAATGCCATGTCACGATTTGCCATTCAAACACCTTATTTCATTGTTGTAGTCGCGATGATGATTGCCGTTCTCGGCGGCTCCGCCTTGGTGCGCATGCCCGTCGATCTGTTCCCGAATATCAACATTCCAATGGTGGTCGTCGCGACTTTTTATAACGGCATGCCGCCGGAACAGATCGAGACAGACATCACCAGCCGTTTTGAACGACAGTTCACCCTCGCAAGCGGCATCGAACATATAGAATCGCGGTCACTGCCGGGTGCAAGCGTGATTCGGGTGTATTTTCAACCTGGCACAAACGCAGACTCTGCCGTCGCTACGATCTCAAATTTGGCTATGGCGCAGTTGCGACGTCTGCCCCCAGGCACACTGCCTCCCGTTGTCTTGAAGTTCGATGCTTCAAGTCTCCCTGTTTGCCTGGTCACTGTTGGGGGAGAAGAATTCAACGAAACGCAGTTGCGTGATCTGGCGCAGTTCACGGTCCGTAATCAGATGGCGAGTGTACCAGGGGCCAGCGTTCCACAGCCTTTTGGCGGCGGTTACCGCCAAATCATGTTGTATGCGGATCCGTACAAACTCGAAGCCTATCAGCTCAGCCTGATGGACGTGGTTCGCACAGTCAATCGTTCGAATCTCATCCTGCCTGCCGGAGATGTTCCGCTTGGTCCGTTGGATTACAACATCTACACCAACAGTCAGCTACCCACCATTGAGGAAATCGATCAGTTGCCCTTAAAAGTCGCCGGTGGATCGATTGTACGTGTTGCAGATGTCGGCTACGCCCAGGACGCACACCAGATCCAGACCAGCGTCGTTCGAGTCAATGGCAAGCGTTCTGTTTACACGCCCGTACTGAAACAAGGCGGAGACACGAACACGATTGCCGTCGTCGACGGCGTACGCAATGTCGTCGAGCATTTGGTCGATGTTCCGAAGACCTTGGCAACGAATGTCCTGTTCGATCAGTCGCGCTTCGTGAAGACGGCGATCCGTACATTGCTGGATGAAGGTGCCATCGGTTTGTTCCTGACTTCCGTAATGATTCTGGTTTTTCTTGGCAGTATGCGCGCTACCGTGGCGGTGTTCTTCTCCATCCCACTGTCTGCCTTAGCCACCTTCATGGCCCTTTCGTGGGGTGGAGGCACCGTCAACAGCATGGTGCTGGGCGGACTGGCACTCGCGTTATCGCGCCTGATCGATAACTCCGTAGTGGTGCTCGAAAATATCTATCGCCATCTCGAATTGGGTGAAAAACCAGCAGTCGCCGCTGAGAATGGTGGTCGGGAAGTCGCTCTCCCGGTGTTGGCTGCTACTCTGACGACGGCTGTAGTCTTCTTTCCAGTTACATTCTTATATGGAGTCAGCCAGTTCTTATTTTCCGCATTGGCACTGGCCGTCGTTTTGGCGCTCTTCGCATCGTACGCCGTGGCGATGACGATCGTGCCTCTATTCTGCGCGCGATTCATCAAGGCTACCCATCACAACACGCCCGCCTCCGAGGTACCCGTCGAGGTTGAGGTTAAAGGTAACCACTTGACCTTCGGCCAGCGCTTCAATCTGTGGTTCAACGATCGCTTTGAAGGGTTCTTACGCGTTTATGACCGTCTCGTTGGATATGCTCTCCGCCGACCAAGCCTGACAATTGCCGTTGGTGGAGTCCTCTTCGTCGCGAGTCTTGCGTTGTACACCCGATTAGGTCTGTCTTTCTTCCCGCGCACGGATTCCGGGATGTTTGTGATCAATATCAAGGCGCCGTCGGGGAGTCGCATATCGGTTACGGAGGATGAAGTAGCAAAGGTAGAGGAACTCATCCGTCACGTCGTTTCGCCTGACGATTTGGCCGTCATCCTTTCCAACATCGGAGTCACACCTGGGTTCTCTTCGATCTATACCAGCAACTCGGCCACACATACCGCGTTCGTTCAAGTGAACCTGAAAGACAAACACAAAGTCGATAGTTACGAATACATGGCTAGGATTAAGAGGCAAATTGCGGAGCAGATGCCGGAACTCAGCACCTATTTCCAATCGGGCGGAATGGTGGACGCGGTGCTTAACCTTGGGCTGCCCGCACCTATTGATGTCCAAGTCGCGGGCTCAAATCTGGAACGGTCGCATGAGACCGCGGCGGCTCTAGCATCGCAAATCCAGCGGATTCCGGGTGTGGCAGACGTTTACATCCCCCAAGATATCGACTACCCGGCACTCAAGCTCGATGTCGATCGAACACGAGCGAGCCAACTTGGGCTGGACCAGCAGGAGGTTGTTGGTAACGTCATCACTGCTCTCACGAGTAATCAGATGATTGCCCCGAGCTACTGGGTTGATCCCAAGTCCGGTCAAGATTACATGCTGACGGTCCAGTACACCGAAGGTCAGATCAAGTCGCTTGCTGATTTGAGAGCCATTCCGGTGCGAGGCCCAACAAATCCGATGCCCACGCGACTCGACGCAATCAGTTCGATAAAACGAGTGAAAGCGCCGACCGAGGTGGATCACTATCAGATCCGTCGTGTGATGGACGTTTACGTACGTCCTTTGGGAGAAGAATTGGGCAGCATCGCGGACAACATCGACGCGATCATTGCGAAGACGAAGGTTCCCGAGGGGCTGACAGTCACATTACGCGGGATGGTACAGGGAATGCGAAGCTCCTTCCGTAGTTTTGCGATCGGGTTGACGCTCGCGGTCATGTTGCTGTATCTGATCCTCGTCGCTCAGTTCCGCAGCTTTGTCGATCCCCTTTTGATCTTATTGGCTGTTCCTCCGGGTTTGACAGGCGTGCTCCTCACGCTCTGGCTCACCGGAACGACGCTAAATGTCATGTCGCTAATGGGAGTCGTGATGCTGACCGGAATTGCTGTCTCCAACAGCATTCTGATCGTTGAATTCACTCGCGAATTACGCCGGCAAGGTATGCAGGTTCGCGATGCAGTCGCAATGGGCTGCCGCGTTCGTTTGCGGCCCGTGCTGATGACGTCGCTCGCCACCATCATCGGACTGCTTCCAATGGCATTGAAACTCGGTGAAGGAAGCGAGAGCTATGCCCCCCTTGCGCGTGCCCTTCTGGGCGGATTGGCACTCTCAGTCGCGCTCACAGTTTTCCTGGTACCGGCCGGATACTTGATCGTCCACGGCAGGAGAACAGCCACAGCACAAGAGAGTTAGTTATGTTGGTGCGACAAATAATAACGACCGGCGTTTTTGTGCTGTTGATAACTATTTCCGCGCCGGAGTTGCTCGCGCAGGCTCCTACCCGGCTGACTTTGGATGGCGCGAAAACAATCGCGCTCAACAATCATCCGCAGGTTTTGACGGCTCAAAACGAGGCTGCTTACACAAATCAACAAGTCATTATGTCGCGCGCCCCTTATTTCCCGACATTTGAGGCGGACATCACAGGGACACAGGGTAATTCGCTGGCGCGTGTGGGGGCGGGAGCCTTATCGGCGACACGCCTCTTCAATCGGTTCGGGCAAGGCGTGATCTTCTCTCAGATCGTCACAGACTCCGGACGAACAAAAAATCTGGTCGCGAGTTCTCGATTGCAATCGGAAGCCAGCGCTCAAACCTACCAAGCGACACGTTACGACGTGCTGCTTGAAGTGAGCCGTGCATATTTCGCAGTATTGCATGCGCAAGCTGTTGTTAAGGTCGCAGAAGCAACCGTCGCTGCGCGGCAGTTGTTATTGGATCAAGTGACCACACTTGCGAACAACAACCTCAAGTCGCAACTCGACGTCAGTTTCGCTGACGTCAATGTCTCTGAGGCAAGGCTTTTGCTGCTGCGAGCCCAGGACGCGGTTCAATCATCCGTCGCCGACTTGACTCGAGCGCTTGGGACCGATCAGCCGATGAATTATCAACTGATCGATGAGCCGCTACCCTCAGGTCCGCCGGATCGCCCAGATCAATTCGTGATCGAAGCGCTCAATAATCGCCCTGAGATCGGCAGCTTGAAGTCTGCCAGAGAGGCTGCACTTCGATTTG
>DATFXZ010000782.1:0-3755 GCA_035315305.1 Terriglobia bacterium
TTTCTCAAGAGCCATGTGTGAGGCAGTTCTACGACAAACCGACTGTACGTCCAGGTGACTCAGGTGACTTCCTGGTTAGCACCCACAACGGCGTTACTCGCTCCGAAGAGCCACCATTGGATCCACGCGCGAAGCGCGCCAGGCCGGAAAGCAGCCCGCAGCGGCGGCAACCACAATGAGGATCAACATCGATGCCAATATCGTCGAAGGGTCACTCGGCTCTATTCCGAAAATCAGAGTGGATAGAAATCGCCGGGCGAGGTACACGAGCGCAGTTCCAATGCTCAGTCCAAGGACCACAAGCAAGAGCGACTCGCGAAAGATCTTCCATAGCACTTGTCCCTGAGAGGCTCCGAGCGCAAGCCGCAGGCCTAATTCCGACTTTCGCCGGGCGACTGCATAGGACATGACTCCATACAACCCGAAACAAGCGAGGCCCAGAGCCAAGCTTCCGAACGAGGCGGTCAAACCGGCGATCAATCGTTCCGAATTGAGCGTGCTGCTCACGTGATCGGACAATGTCGAGATGCCCTCGATCGGCAAATTCCGATCCACATCGAGCAGGGCAGCCCGAAGCTGCGGTATGACTGTTTGTGGATCGGCACCGGCACGTACCTCAAGGTGGAGTCCCGGGAGCCGCCCATCGGAAACTAAATACGCCATCGGTATTGCGGCCTCACGCGGCGTGTTCACGCGTGCATCGCGCACGATTCCGATGACCTCCCAGCCCGGCTTCCCCAATTCAAATCGTCCGCCGATGGCGGTCCGGCCCTGAAAATATCGGCGTACCATCGCTTCGTTGATGATTGCGACGTTCGCTCCGGTCCTGCTATCTCGTGCGTCGAAGTCGCGTCCCGCCAGCAAACGCATGCCGACGGTTGAAAAATACTGCGGCCCGACCAAGTTGTATTGAATGAGTATTCGTTCACCGGGTGCCTTGACGTATCCATCGACGACAGTACCGTCATCATTGGCCCGGCATCCATTGGCTATGCCGCACATCGCGAATGTTGCCGATTCAACACCTGGTATCGATTTGGCGGCTTCGATGAGACGTCCGTATAGAAGAGGCAATTCCTCGGCGGGATAAGTTCCCGCTCGTGGAGAGCCTTTCGGCGCCGAAGCCGTACGAAGCCGGACACTGATAACGTGTTCCTGGTCGAAGCCGAGTTCGATGTGTAAAAGATTGCGGAAACTCCGAATCGAAAGAGCGGCTCCGACAATCAATAGCATCGATAAGGCCACCTGTGAGACGACCAGCAGTTTCGCAAGGCTGATTCGGCCGCTCCCATGAATGCTACGGGCTGAGCCTTGTAGAGGAGCCGCCAGCTCCAGACGAACCATGCGAAATGCCGGCGCCAGTCCGAAGAGTAAGGTCGTGATTAACGAGAGACCAGCGGTAAATAGAAGAACGTTCGTGTCGACAGTCGCGGAAAACGGAGTTGCCGTAGTTGTGCTTCCTGCAGCTTGATGGATGAGGAGATTGCTCAGCCAGGGAGCCAAGCTTAGTCCTGCCGATCCGGCGAGAACGGCCAGCAACAAACTTTCCGTCAGCAGTTGCCGGATGAGTCGCATCCGGTTTGCGCCAAGCGCCTGCCTCATGGTGATTTCGCGCTGGCGCGCAGACGCTCGAGCGAGAAGCAGGTTGGCAGTGTTCGCGCAGGCGATAAGCAATAGAAGCGCAACCATTGCCATGAGCACGTTGAGTGGAGAAACAAACCGTTGCCGCAGCCGCGAGAGGCCCCGGCCGAACGGCTCGAACCCAACGCGCTGCTCCCGCACTCTCTGACGCTCCACCGGATCTTCGATGCGCTGGGCCGCGCCGCTGATCAATCGTTGGAATACGGTATTCAAGATTGCGATGGACGCATCGGCGTGCTTCGTCCGAATGATCAGGTCCAGCCACCAAATGTTGTTTTGCGCCAGCCAGCTCTTTTGCAGGTCCGCGCCATTGGCACTGTAGTTCTGGGCGTATCCCACGTTGCTCTGCATGGCGAGCGGAATCCAAATGTCGGTGGGAGCTTCCAGCCATACTCCCGAAAAACTGCGCGTTCCTACGCCGACTATGGTGAACCGTGTTCCATTGAGGGTTAGTGTCCTTCCGACAACCTCGGATGAACTTCCGAACCGTCGACGCCAGAATGCGTCGCTAATCAACGCAACGGGATTTTCAGGATCTGGAGTGCGTCCGAGCGGAGCTTGAATCTCGAGCGTCTGAAAGTATTCGCCCGAAACAAGCTGGACGTTGATGAATTCCGTTTCAGTGTTTCCATCGAGCTGCGCTTGCATCAGCGAGACGCGGCTCATCGCGGCAATGCTGGCGGTATCGCCTAAGGCGCCACGCAATTCTTCGAACATTGGATAGGAGAAGCGCAGGTTCGATACGCCTTGGCCTTGACGTCGAAGCTCGAACAACTCGTCCGGCGCGTCGACGGGCAGGGTGCGCAGAGTTACCGTGTTGATCACCGAGAATATGGCGCTGTTTGCTCCGATACCCAGAGCGAGCGAAACGATAGCGACAATGGCGAAGCCGGGATTCTTCAAGAGGACGCGCGAGCCGTATCGAAGGTCTTCAATCAGGTCCCACAGCAGACGCGCCTTCCACGCGTCGCGCACTTCCTCTTTCACCTGTCCAATGCCGCCGAACTCGAGAGATGCTTCTCGCTGCGCCTCATTTTCCGCGAGGCCGGACCGCGTCAGGTCATCGATGCGTCGGTCGATGTGGTATTGCAATTCGCGGTCGAGGTCCTGTTCCTTACGGCGTCTCCAGGAAAACATCTTCAGGATCTTTCCCATCGCTCACTTACCTTCGTCGAAGATCAGACCGACCGCATTGGCGAGCCGGTCCCAGCTGCGTTTCTCGATCGCGAGCTGCTTGCGGCCTGCCGCCGTGAGCGAATAGAACTTTGCCTCGCGCCCCGTTTCCGACTGCCTCCATTCGGATCGCAGCCAGCCCTTTTCTTCGAGCCGGTGCAAAGCCGGATACAAAGAACCCTGGTTGACTTGAACTGCCTCGCGAGAGATGACCTGAAGCTTTTGTGCGATGCCGTATCCATGCGTGGAATCCGACGCCAGGATTCGCAGGATCAGCATGTCGAGAGTGCCTTGCGGGATAGGAAAGCGTGTCGAAGACATCGTACCTCAACCTCCGACATATAGGCTAAGGCAACAACCGCTTGAGGTCAAGAACACAGTTAAAAATAAGCGGCGCGTCCCTAACGCGCTGCATTCTACGGTACAAGATACCAACGGCGGTAACCGCGAGTTTGGAATTCGAGGTCCAGGCTATCCAGTATTGACGATACGGACGAACGCAAACGTGTGTTCGCGGCGGCAATAGCGAAAGGCTTCATCCAAAGGATTATCACGTCTTGTTCGAACTCAAAATTGAGACAGCTTTTTCGACCGTTTACGATGACAGCGGATTGCCGCGCCGGAAAATGTGGAAGCCAACTCCACTTGATCAGTAAGCCATGTGGAACACTCGGTGGTCACTTGGCCGTAAAACCGCGTACCCTCCACTTTCCGCCGCCTCACTTCCTCCGGTCTTCTACTGCTTGGTTCCAACCGGCCCTGTACGCAGCCTCGCCTCCTGCTGGTGGATCATATGCAGGGTGCAGAATGCTCAAATTCTTAGAACCTCCCTCTGTGCGCACATAGTCGCTGTACCCTTGCTCGTATGCCCGATTTTGCTCATGGGTTATGAATATAGGCTCACTCATCAATGGCCTCCCAAATGAAAAGACCGAGGCAGA
>DATFXZ010000783.1:0-9460 GCA_035315305.1 Terriglobia bacterium
CGTTTTTTTCAAAGACAACTGGAAGGCCACGAAGGACCTCACGTTGATATTTGGTGTCCGTTACGACAAATACGGAGTCCCGTATGACCAATATGGTCTGGCCGGCCGGTACACTTCGTCATTTGGCTCAGGAGCCGCAGGCCTCTTCGGATGTTCCGGCGGCAGTTTTGCGGTGCTGTGGCAGCCTGGCGCCGGCAATTGCGGCACAACTCCCTCGCTGACGGCGACCGAGTTTGTCGGCAAGGGTTCGCCGAACTCGGGGAAGTTGGTCCATCCCAACGACTGGAACAATATTGCGCCTTCGTTTGGCTTCAGCTGGGCCGTGCCGAAACTTCGGAACACGGTGATACGAGGTGGCTACGGTATCAATTATTCCGCCGCACCGGATTTCCTCGCCTATAACACCGCCCTTGGAAGTTTTCCTGGGAACTCGTTGAACGTCACTCAAAATGCGTTTAATGTTACGGGCAACGGGTACCTGGACCTCGCGAAAGCGGCAGCAAACCAGAAGAGCTTGTTCCCGCTATCCACAAGTGGGTCGGTACCGTTCCAACCGTTGCCGCTCAATGGCGCGGGCAGCCGGTCGGGCACGATCAATGGTTATGCCGACGACTGGAAAACGCCGTATATCCAGAGCTTCAACTTTTCAATCCAGCGGGAACTGACGCGTAGTTTGACGTTCGATGTCGGTTGGGTCGGGAACCATGCTTCCCACCTTTACATCAACCATAACATCAACGACGTGAACGTTCAGACAAACGGCCTGCTCCAGGCATTCAATGACGTGCGCGCCGGGGTTGACAATGTTCCGCTGATGGAACAGATCTTCAAAAATGTGAACTTTGGGTCAACTGTCGGCACTGTAGGCGTAAACGGCTTGACCGCAGCGCAGGCTCTGCGCAAGTCCACGACGACCAACGGTTTCATCGCGAATGGTAACGTCGGCGGCTTCGCCAATTTCATCAACACCACCCAGACGCTGGCGCCGGCGCCGAACAATGGCAAGCCCGGCGGTCTCCTGCTTAATGCAGGCCTTCCCCAGAACTTCATCGTGGTTAGCCCGCAATACGGAAGGGTAAATCTCGTCGACAGCATTGGCTACTCAACATATCACTCGCTTCAGGCGCACGTAACGAAGCGCACATCTCAGGGGGTGACCGGACAATTCAGCTACACGTTCTCGAAGGCTTTGGGACTCGATAGCGATATGAACATTCGTGATCTCCGGAACCTCGCGACCAGCAAGGGGGTTTTGAACTCCGACCGGACGCATGTGATCGCTTCGAATGTGACTTACGAATTGCCTTTCGGCCGGGATCACCTCTTCTTTAGGAACGCACCTGGCTGGGCTGACCGGGTAATCGGCGGTTGGACGTTGTCCACAATCACACAGTGGCAGTCGGGGGCGCCTCTCAACTTCGCCTATCCTCTGGGCTCAGGCGTCGGTACGCTCTACAACACCGCCAGTAATACATTTGATCAGGTTGGATCGATCCCCCAGGGAGATGTGGTCAAAGGCAATGGTTTCGTCACATACTTCCCAACGCTCACCACGCAGCGCGCGCCGCAGCCCAATTTCGGGGGAGACACCTCCTTGCCCGGTGTGTTCAACAATCAGGTGGTCAAGGATGCTTCCGGCAACACTGTTTTTCAAAATGCGGATCCCGGTCGTGTCGGGAACATGACCTACTACACATCGACCATCCGTGGACCCGGAATGCTCAGCTTCAACGCGACTATGGCCAAGTCGATTCGAATCAGTGAAGGCAAGACTTTCACGCTTCGCCTCGATGCAGTTAACGTTCTCAACAAGCCGCAGTGGGGAAATCCCAGCGTTAACGTCAACGGCAGTACTTTCGGTCGCATCACAACAGTGGTCGGAAATGTTCAACGGCTGGTGACCCTCAACGCCCGCATCGACTTCTAAGAGTAGGTATAATGGCCGCCAATTGCGAACATTCCGCAATCAATCGGCGCGGAATGTATGTGATTGGCGGCCATTGTTTTGATGAAAAGGTTTTTTGTTGTTTTCCTTCTGATCGCGCAGGGTTGTAAGCCCGCTGCCCGCATTAAAGAGAATCCCACTTTCGCGGAAGATATTGCGTCCATCATCTTTAAGAACTGCGCGCCGTGTCACCGCCCGGGCGAGGCCGGGCCATTCCCGTTGCTTACCTATGAAGACGTGAAGAAGAAGGCGAAGACGATCGCGGCCGTGACCAAGTCGCGCTACATGCCGCCTTGGCCAGCCGATCCGTCCTATTCGCATTTCATTGGCGAGCGAGTTCTTACCGATGACCAAATCAAGCTGATCGGAACTTGGGTCGCGAACGGAAGTCCGGAGGGCGATCCGGCGAAGCAGACCGCTGCGCCTCAGTTTCCGAAGGAATCCGCGCTCGGCAAGCCGGATCTCGTCGTGAAAATGCAAGAACCGGTGCACCTTCCCGGCAATAATCAGGACCATTTCATGGTCGCCAAGCTTCCGTATGAGATACCGGAAGAGAAGTTCGTCCGCGCGATTCAATTCGTGCCCGGTAATCGGAAGTTGATGCACCACATGAACGGCCACATCGTTCAATACGATGACAAGAAGAAAAATCCCTTCGCGGGGCCATACAGCGTTGACCGCGAATCCTTAAAAAGTTTGGAGGAAAGCTACGACGCCATTCATCTGCTGAACGACGACGGCAGCTATCCTCAATTGATTCGATCCGTATCAAACTACCTGCCCGGAGGCGTATCGCCAGGGGGATATCCGGCAGGAATCGGAGGTTGGAAAATCAGCAGGAGAGGCGCGTTTTTGATGCGCGACGTCCATTACGGGCCTTCGCCTGTCGATACCGAGGACCAATCGTATTTTAATGTGTACTTCACCAACAAGCCTCCAGTGCGTCCCACAATGGAGATGCAGCTTGGCACTTTGGGTATTTCCGAAATCATTCCTCCTTTGATCATTCCGCCAAACGTCGTGAAAACTTTCACGACCAAGACCGTTATCGACCAAGATATTTCCCTGCTTACCGTGAATCCGCACATGCACCTGCTCGGGAAATCCTTTGAGGCTTTTGCGGCGACGCCAGATGGAAGGACGATCCGGTTGATCAAAATCCCAAAATGGGATTTCCGATGGCAGTATTTCTACACGTTTCCAAAGATGCTGAAGATTCCGAAGGGTTCAACGATCGCGGCGATCGGCGTTTACGACAACACCGCGAATAATGTGAACAATCCGTTTTCGCCGCCGCGGGAAGTGATCGGAACGAACGGAAGCATGCGTGTGAAGGACGAGATGTTTCAATTGATGATCACGTACGTGCCGTATCAATCCGACGACGAAAACATCTCGTTGGCAGAGAAATGACAATTGGACATTTAATCGGCAATTGTCATTTTTCGATGAAACACCCGACCGATGGTGTTTCTTTCACTCGCAGGTTCCGGTGTTGAAGGATGCTGTCCAGAGCATCCAGAAGATAGTGTTCCGTAATCACGGTTCGCTGCTGGCCGAGTTCTGGGGCACGGTTATCGATCGCGCCTTTGTAGATGAAATTTCCCTGTGGATCCAGCACGAATGCCTCCGGTGTTTTCGTGGCTCCGAAGAAATCTGCTAATCGGAAATCCGAGTCCGTCAGGACCGGAAACGTAATCTTGTAGGTTGCGATGAAATCATCCACGACAGGCTTTCCGGCGAACACGGCATAAAACTCGATGCCATTCGGTTGAAACTGCGAGCGGAGGTGATTCAAGGTTGGGGAGTAGTTTTGAGACAAAGGACAGTCGGGTGAGAGAAACACGAAAACCGCACCTTGTTTGTTCTTCAACGATTTTGAAATTGCGTCTGGAGGAACTCTTGTGCATCCCGTCACTAGAAAGAGAACTATCGCGGTTATGAGTTTTGACGCACGCAATAACATGTCCCCGCCCCGGCTATAGTTATCGTTGCTCGGTGCCTTGGGCAACAGGAGCTGAAGACGCGGCGAATAACTGTCGACCATCGGGTAACAGAATTGTCATGCCGTTCGCAGTAGGAGTGCCATCTTTGGCACGATAGCCCTCAACCGTGACCTCCAGGCCGACGGGAACCGAATCCTTATGTACCCCGCGTCGTATCAAACCATTTGGCGGGCCCATTTCGATTGCCCAGTTCACGAGTTTGCCATTGGCATCCCTCACATTCATGTAAAGCCAAGAGTGAGGATTGACAAAATCCACTCTCGTGATCGTTCCCTTGAGCGTTATCGGTTTGTCGGCATCGTACTCGGCGGCAAACGAGTGGTGCGGAGATGCGCATACCACGAGGGGTAAGAGAGTAATGAAAATAGCCGTCCCACAGATCCCTTTCATGCGCGGGAGAATAGCACACTCTACTGTTGCGTCAGGAACATTCCCCTCCTCGTGAGGAGGGGAATTCTATGACCTTTGATCGTTTTACCGCCCCTAGCTCTGAAGGTATAATCTGCTGCCAGAGTTTCATGTACAGCCTTCGCTAGGGAGGAGCGTGCGCAAACGCACTCGGGTCTTAACGCTCTCTTGTGTGATGATTGCGGGAATCGTCACTACCGCAATCCCCGCTCAAAATCCTGTCTCCGAGCACGGAAACGTTATTACTCAATACTGCGTTACTTGCCATAATCAGCGCGCAAAAACTGCGGGCCTTTCACTCGAAGCGATGGATCTGTCTGCAATCGGTCACGACGCCGAAACCTGGGAGAAAGTTGTCCGGAAGCTTCGCTCCGGTATGATGCCGCCGCAAGGTTCTCCTCATCCGGATGAGGCTACCCGGAACAGCCTGATCTCCTGGCTGACGACTGAACTGGATCGGGCCGCTGCAGTCAACCCAAATCCGGGACGGCCCCTGCTCTCACGGCTGAATCGCACGCAGTATGCGACAGTCATTCGCGACCTGCTTTCGCTCGAAGTGGATCCATCGGTTCTTTTGCCGCCGGACGACGCCGCGTATGGTTTCGACAATATCGGTGACGTCTTGGGAGTCTCGCCTGTTCTGCTCGAGCGCTATATGGATGCAGCCGGCAAAGTGAGCGCACTGGCTGTTGGAGATCCGGATATCGGACCCGCCAGTGAAACATTTCGCATCCGGCAGGACGCCTCGCAGGATATTCATCTTGAGGGAATGCCGATCGGTACTGTCGGTGGAATCCTGGCGAACGTTACGCTGCCGCTTGATGGCGATTACGGTTTTACCGTCCGGATGTTTCGAACGAATCTAGGTGTCACACGCGGCTTGGAATACGAGCATCAGATCGAATACGCCGTTGACGGCCAGCGTGTGCATACGTTCAGCATGGGTGGCGAGGCGGATTTCAAAGCGAATCTCGTCAACATGACAAGACTTGGCGATGAAATCGACGAACGTGGCCACATTCGCCTCCCATTGAAAGCGGGCCCGCACGTTATCACTGCCGCTTTCCTGGAACGCAGCGCCGCCGCAAATCCCACTCGCCTGCAGCCATTCATTCGCAGTTCTACCGATACGCGAGACACGTCGGGTCACCCCCATTTCGAGATGTTCACCGTCACCGGTCCTTTCAATCAGACCGGTCCAGGCGACACGCCGAGTAGGCGGCGCATTTTTATATGTCGTCCGGCCAGTCATTCCGAAGAAGAACCTTGCGCACGCAAGATCATCACAACGCTCGCACGGCGTGCGTATCGAGGTGATCTGACCGACTCCGATATTCAGCGGCTCATGAGTTTTTACGAGTCTGGAAGGAAGACAGGGAATTTTGAGAGGGGCGTTCAGAAAGCGCTTCAACGCATTCTGGCCAGTCCAAAATTTGTTTTCCACACCGAAGCTGAACCGGTGGGTGTTACGGCAAACGGGATCTACCGGATCAATGACCTTGAACTCGCATCGCGCTTGTCGTTCTTTTTGTGGAGCAGCATTCCGGACGATGAGCTTCTGCAGGTGGCCGGGAAAGGCGTATTGCATACTCCCGCCATGCTCGAGCAGCAGGTTCGACGAATGCTTGCCGATCCAAAGGCCGAGGCCCTGGCGACAACATTTGCGGGCCAATGGTTGTACCTGCGCAATTTGAAAAACATGCAGCCGAATTCGGAAGAGTTTCCGGATTTCGACGACAATCTGCGCCAGGCATTCGAACAAGAGGCACTGTTGTTCTTCCAGAGCGTCGTGAAAGAGGACCGGAATGTGTTGGACCTCATGACGGCCGATTACACATTTATAAATGAGCGGCTCGCCCGGCATTATCGCGTCCCTAACATTTACGGCAGCCAGTTTCGTCGTGTAACACTCGCCGACGACGCACGTCGCGGATTGTTGGGCAAGGGCGCGATTCTGATGGTGACATCGCATACCGATCGCACATCGCCTGTCGTCCGCGGCAAATGGATTCTGGAAAACCTGCTCGGAGCGCCGCCGCCGGCGCCGCCCGCGAATGTGCCGCCATTGAATGAGAATCCGCAACGTGCGGGCAAAGTTCTGACGATGAGAGAGCGCATGGAAGAACATCGCGCTAATCCGGTTTGCGCGAACTGTCACAAGTTGATGGATCCCATCGGCCTGTCGTTGGAGAACTTCGATGCCATTGGAGCCTGGCGAATCCGCGACGGCAGCACTGTTTCTAATCTAGGAACTGCGATCGACGCATCGGGCGTGCTGCTGGACGGAACCAAGGTCGACGGCGTAGTAGCGCTCCGCAAAGCCTTGGTGCGGCAGCCGGACATTTTTGCGAGCACATTGACGGAGAAGTTGATGATCTATGCACTCGGACGAGGCCTTGGTTATTACGATATGCCGACGATCCGCTCGATCGTCCGCGAGTCCTCGAAACAGAACTATCGGTTCTCTTCGTTGATTTTAGGAATCGTAAAGAGTACGCCTTTTCAAAAGAGAATGAAGTCGTCACTGTGATGTATAGGAACCACAAAGACACAGAGACACAAAGGGGCACATGCCTATGTTTACGATGAAGAAACATCTATCGCGTCGCGCTGTTCTGCGCGGCATGGGTGCAACCGTCGCGCTGCCATTTCTAGAGGCAATGGTTCCGGCATTGACGCCGGTCGCCAAGACGGCCGCAAGTCCGTTGATGCGTTTTGCGGTGATCTTTGTGCCGCTCGGAGAACGGCCGGGCTATTGGACACCATCGAAAGCCGGTGCCGATTTCGAGTTCACTCCGATTCTCAAACCTGTGGAACCGTTTCGAAATTGGATCACGGTCGTATCCGAACTGTGCAACCCGCTGGATGGTCACGCGGTCAGTGTTGCTGCATGGCTGAGTGGTTCCGTGCCGTTCAGAACTATTGCGGAAAACGTGCGGGCCGGCACGACCGTCGATCAACTCATCGCGAACAAGATTGGCCAGGACACGCCATTCCCGTCGCTCGAACTGGCGACCGAGGATTTCACGGGATGGATCGGCGGATGTGACACGGCATACAGCTGCGCCTACATGAACACGATCTCCTGGAAAAATCCGACTACGCCTCTTCCGATGGAAATCAATCCGCGTGTCGTCTTCGAACGGATGTTCGGACGTCCGGGCACGCGCGGGCAGCGTCTGGAGCGCATGCAAGAGAATCGCAGCATTCTGGATTCGGTCCGGCAGGACGTAAATGATCTCGAAAGGAAACTCGGAACTAAGGATCGCGCGCGATTGAACGACTACCTGGATAATTTACGGGAAATCGAACAACGTATTCAAAAAGCGGAAAAGCAGGCGACTACGAGTGTGAATCTGCCTGATGCTCCGATCGGCATCCCCGAATCCTTCGACGAACATGCCAGCATCATGTATGACCTGATGGCTGTGGCCTTCGAATCCAACGTCACCCGCGTGATCACGTATATGAAGTCGCGCGACGCGAGCCAGCGTGTTTATCCGAACATCGGAGTGATGGAGCCGCATCACGCGATGTCGCATCACGGGAATAATCCCGAGAAGATCGCCGGGCTGATCAAGGTGAATACCTACCACACGACATTGTTTGCGAAATTCCTGGAGCGCCTGAAGTCCACGCCGGACGGCGACGGCTCACTGCTGGATCATGCGCTCATTCTTTACGGCAGCGGTATGAGCGAGAGCGATACGCACTCTCGACTGAATCTGCCGACGCTTCTGGTAGGTGGCGCCGCGGGTCAGATGAAGGGTAATCGTCACATCCAGGCCGCAAAGGAAACGCCGGTTGCGAACCTTATGGTATCGCTTGCGAATAAATTCGATTGCGATATCGACAAGTTTGGAATCAGTACGGGAAGCGTCGAGATTTGAGGCGAAGCGGCATGAGATATTCGTGGTTCTTCGCAGTCTTGATTTCCGTCACGGTTTCCGCCGCCACGCCGGTGAGCCTTATCGACGCAGTTAAGGCGGGCGATGGCCAGGCGGTTCGCGCTCTTCTAAAACAGCGGCCCGACGTCAATGCGTCGGAAGCGGATGGAATGACGGCGCTGCATTGGGCTGTCCGCGCCAATGACACGGAAACCGTGCAACTGCTGCTTCGCTCCGGTGCCAACAGCAAGGCGGCAAACCGTTACGGAGTGACTCCGCTCTCGTTGGCCGCGATGAACGGAGAGGCGTCGATGATCGAGGCCTTGATCAAGGCGGGAGCGGACCCAAATGCCGCACTAGCTGATGGTGAGACCGTCCTTATGACCGCGGCGCGAACCGGTAAACCCGATGCCGTCAAAGCACTCATCTCGCATGGGGTAAACGTTAACGTTAGAGAAAAATGGCAGGAGCAAACAGCGCTCATGTTCGCCGCTGCGGAAAACAACGCTGCGGTCGTAAAACTCTTGATAGAAGCGGGCGCTGAGATGAATGTCCATTCCAAGGAATGGGCATTTCCTGAATACAAGTACGAGACCAATGGTATGGCGGTATTTCAGCTGCCGCGCGGCGGTTGGACGGCACTGATGTACGCGGCGCGGCAGAACGCCCTTGACGCCGCCGCGATGCTGGCGGATTCGAAGGCGGATCTCAACGGCACCGATCCGGACGGTACCACAGCGCTTCAACTAGCCATCCTGAATGTGCATTACGATCTCGCATCGTTGCTTCTGAAGAAAGGCGCCGATCCAAACGTGCCGGATTCCTCGGGTATGACTGCATTGTATGCAGCCGTTGATATGCGGTCGCCTGCCGGCATGATGACTCGCCCGAATCCCAAATTGACGGACGAGATCGACGCGGCAGAAATGGTCAAGATCCTTTTGGCGAACGGAGCAAATCCTAACGCGAGGCTGAAGAAGCCGATCATTGGACGACATAACAATTTAGTTGGTGATACTTCGCTCGGCGAGGGGACAACACCACTTATGCGTGCATCGAAAGGCAACGATCTTCCCGTTATGCGCCTCCTGCTCGATGCCGGAGCCGATGCAACTCTTACGCTGAAGGATCGTACGACCACCGCGATGATCGCTAGTTCGGTGGACGCGGTCAAACTGCTTGTCGAACATGGTGTCGACGTGAACGCTTTCAAT
>DATFXZ010000784.1:0-6660 GCA_035315305.1 Terriglobia bacterium
CTTGCCTCGACGCGCGAAACTCTTTGCCGGAAGTACCGTTCCGCGTCAGCATAGCGGCCTTCATAGAACGCTGTGCGCCCGAGCGCCCTCAAATCGTCACCGGGCGGGTCTTCAGCAAATGTCGGCTGTGGCACGAACAGAATCGAAACAATGCAACCCAAGACACTGAACACGCACACGTGTAGCTTTGAATTCATCTGCCCTCCATGAATGGACTTTCCCGGAGCGTGCAGAGCGATTGAAGTACCAAGAATCAAATTGCTCTAGAAACCAAGCACGTCTGTGCGGTTGGCGTAATCAAGGTAGGATTTTGTGTTCGGATTTAAACTAACACGGTCTCAATTCCGAACACCGATTCTGCCTCCGCAAATGTATATACGGAGTCAAGACGAAAATGTTTCCGAGAATTTGTCGAAGGAGATTGCACCGTGATCAAAAACACCACACTTGCACTTGTAGCGTTTTCGCTAATCATCGTGATCGGCTGCCGGCCATCCGCCAAATCCAGCAAGCCTGATAGCTACGACCAGTTCAAGCGTGAAGACTTCAACCGGCGTGCTGCCGAAAACTTCTTACCGCTGTTCTGGCGCGAAGACAGTAATAAAGACGGCGTTCTACAACCAAACGAGCTGGCGGTGCTGTGGGGTTACGGTAATAGCGAACCGAGTCACTGGATTAACGCGGAACAACAATTCACTGCACAATTCGATCAAGCGTATCGCGCCATGCTGCAACCCGAGTCAGCTGCCGGCAGTCCGGCCGAGGAACAACGACACAAGCTGATGGTGGAAGAATTGGCACAGGGCCGGCCGACGCTGCTGGAAACCGACCTCACTCAGGAAATGCCGTCGAATAAGGACATGGTGCGACATCTCATGAACGCCGCGACACGCATGGAGCGCATTTATGCCATGCAAAAAGGCGTGCTGGACATGCAGACAAAGATACCCGCACACGATACAGCCAGCCTGATGGTTTTTCATCGCAATCAGTCGCCGTTCTGTGAAGGTCCGAGAACCGAGAACAATGAAAGCTGCAGTGCCTTGCCGATGAAACCCGCGCGCATCTTCGGCCTATACCCGGCTGGCATCCAAAGCGATGCCAAATTTTGTGAAGGTCTGAGCAAAGCGCCTAATGCACAGGAACTGATGGGTCACTTCAACGTCGTGGTGAATGGCGATCAGTCCGGTACGTTCAAAACAGTGCCGTACAACGAGGCGTACCAAGACGACATGCAAGCGGTTGCAAGCGAATTGGAAGCTGCAGCAAATGGCCTCGGCAATGACGAGGCTGCTTTCAAAACCTATTTGCAAGCAGCGGCACAAAGCTTTCGCACTAATGATTGGGAGCCCGCGAATCGCGCGTGGGTGGCCATGAGTGCGGAGAATAGTCGCTGGTATGCGCGTATTGCGCCCGACGAAGTGTATTACGAGCCGTGCGCATGGAAAGCAGGTTTTGCTTTGCAGTTGGCGCATATCAATCGAGAGTCACTCGAATGGCGCCAGAAACTCGATCCGCTAAAGAACGATATGGAGAAAAGCATCGCGTCGATGGCGGGCGCACCTTACAAGGCGCGCGACGTTCAGTTCAAGTTGCCGGACTTCATCGATGTGGTGCTCAACGCTGCCGACCAGCGTCCCGCGACCGGCGCGACCGTCGGGCAATCGTTGCCAAATTGGGGGCCTGTCGCCGAAGCCGGTGGACGTACCGTGGCGATGACCAATATCGGCACCGACGCCGACAGCCAGGCGCAGCTCCGCACCCAAATGTCTTCACTGTTCTGTCCGGCGACGAATGCGAAAGCCACAACGGGTGGCAAGGAATCGCTGATTACTGCACTCCTGCATGAAGCCGCGCATAACCTGGGACCCTCGCACGAATACAAAGTAAATGGGAAAGTGGACAGCGTCGCATTCGGTGGTCCGCTCGCGTCGACTTTGGAAGAGCTCAAGGCTGAGACGTCAGCTATGTTTCTTACCAACTGGCTTAGGGACAAGGGAATGTTCACACAGGACGAAGTCGATCAGATTCAACTACGGAACATCGCCTGGGCCTTCGGTCATATTTCGCGCGGCATGTATTCGGCAGACGGTTCGCCCAGAGCCTACAGCCAACTGGCGGCGATCCAACTAGGCTCGTTTATAAAATCAGGCGCAGTCGCATGGAAGGGTAACGAAATGGCCGCAAATGGAAGTGATCCAGGCTGCCTGGAAATTGATTTCAAGAAAATGCCGGCGGCCGTTGAAGCGTTGGAAACGGCAGTGCTTCGAATCAAAGCTCGAGCCGATAAACCGGCCGCGGAAAAACTCAAGGCGGATTTTGTTGATGGGAAAAACGACTTCTCCGCGATCAGAGACATTGTGACTGATCGCTGGTTGCGCGCACCCAAAGCGACTTTCGTTTATAGCTTGAGGTTTTGAACCTGAACCAGAATCGTAGCCGCGGATTGCTCGGATGATTCGGATGGCGCGTCAGGCTTGCCGTTGACCGAGGCAATAACACAGACCGTCTGGAGCAATGACGAAGAATACGCGCCAGGATGTCTGGCCGTGCCGGTCAATGCGGTAGCCGGCGTCTTCCTTATTCAACCCTCTTGCTTTTAATTCCGTGAATGCCGCTTCGACATTGTCGACTTCAAAAAAACATCCATTTTGAGTGGGATCGCCGCCATTTTCAGCAAGACCAATCTGAATCGCGTCTCTGCCCAGCACAGCCGATTTTCCCATGGCCTCTCCGCGTGACAGAATGCGAAAACCCATGACCGTTTCGTAAAACGGCAAAGCCTCCTCCAAATTGTGAACCGGCAGACTCATTGCGTCACCAGCATAGGGAACCGCAGTCTTGAAAATTGCTGTCATGGGACCTCCTGGTAGAGCGGAGAAGGAATGATATACCGGACCTGCCGAGCGCCTGTTCGTTTCCGCAAAACGTTCTCCCAAAATCGGACGGCGACCGCGGTCTGGTTCTTTGCACCTCACTGAAAATAATGTAACGTCTCGTGGCAAAGGGAATGCCAAGGGCACTGTATGCGCATACTCCAGATTGCTGAAAATCTCACGGCTGATGTCCGCTACGCGTTGCGCGGCCTTCAAAGTTCGCCGGGCTTCACTGCGACCGTCATCGTGATGCTCGCTCTCGGAATTGGAGCGAACACAGCTATCTTCTCAATTGTCGATCGTTTGTTTCTTCGCGCCTTGCCGTATCCCGAGAGCAATCAGCTGCTGATGATTTACGAGACGTCCCCGGGAACTTCGCGCAGCAACGTTTCGCCCGCGAACTGGCTTGATTGGCAACGCCTGAACCACAGTTTCGAAACACTCGCCGCATGGAACTCCGCTTCGGCGACGTTTGTCGGCGAAGGTGATCCCGAGCTGCTGAGCGGGCAGGCCGCCTCAGCTGAGTTTCTTCCAGCGCTGAAAGTATCGCCCCGTCTCGGCCGGCTGTTCACGCCGGACGATGACCGCCCGAATGCCGCCCCAGTAGTAATTCTGAGTCATCGTTTATGGCAGCGCCGCTTTGGAGACGATCCCAACATCATCGGAAAAAAGATCGAGCTCGATGCCAGGCCTTTCGAAGTGATTGGAGTAATGCCGCAGGGTTTTTACTTCGTGAATCCGCTTGCAGAATTTTGGGTGCCCTATGGCCTTGACCGGCAACGGGACTGGCGCGCGAACAGTGGACGCTCGATACCCTCCATATTAGGACGCCTCAAGCCGGGCGTCACGATAGCGACAGCTCAAGCGGAAATGCGGACAATCGGGGCGCAGCTCGAGCAGGCGTATGTGTTTAATAAGAAGACCTCTGTAAGCATCGTGCCGCTACGAGAGGTCCTTACGGGCGAAGTACGGACGTCCCTGCTGGTTTTATTAGGCGCGGTCAGCGTTTTGCTGCTCATTGCGTGTTTCAACGTCGCGAGCATGATGCTTGCCCGTTCTTCTTCACGCCGTCGCGAGATCGCCGTACGCACTTCCCTCGGTGCCAGCCGCGGCGCAATTGTGCGGCAGTTGCTCATGGAGAGCCTGCTGCTGGCCGGCGTGGGCGGCACGGTTGGGTTTCTCGTCGCACTGTGGGGAGTGAGCGCCTTGGTCGAACTGACTCCTCGAAACCTTATCCGGGTGGTCGAGGTGCCGCTGGACCGATGGGTATTGATGTACACGTTCGGCATTTCGCTGCTGACAGGCCTGACATTCGGCCTGGCACCTGCGATAACCGCGACGCGAAGTTCGCTCACCGGATATCTGCACGGAGTGGGACGTTCCATAACGCACCCCGCGCGCATGAGGCAGGGTCTCGTTATTGGGCAAGTGACCATGACCGTCATTCTCTTATGTGGCGCCGGTCTGCTGGTTCGAAGTTTCGCTGCTTTGAATTCCATTTCAACAGGCGTAGACGCGAACCAGATATTGACGATGCAAATGACGATGCCTCCCCCGCGCTACGACCGCGATCAACAGGTCGAACTTGTAGCCCGCATCATCGAGCGTCTTGAAAAACTGCCCGGTGTTCAGTCGGCCGGCGCAACACGCAGCTTGCCGGTCATCGGGCCGACCGCCGGCACGGGAGTCCACTTTAAAGGTACGCCGGACGTTCCTATGAACGACCGGCCGATGGCCCGCATCCGCATGGCGACACCGGGTTATTTCAAGACAGTCGGAAATCCGATAGTGAGCGGTCGCGAGTTTACCTGGGACGATCAACGACCGAATGCAGAGCTGGTCTTCGTTGTGAACGAAGCTTTCGTTAAAGCTTATTTGCCTGGTAAGGATCCTCTCACGACTTCCATGCGTGTTTCGATGGGTCAGGAAAATCCGTTTGGCTCAATCGTGGGGGTTGCGGCAGATGTCCTTGAGGGCTCACTTCGCGGCGGTGCGCAACCCACTGTCTTTTACAATCAGCGGCAATTGTCATACAGCGGAATGACGCTCTTCATCCGAACGAATCGTCCAGCGACGATCGCCCGTGAGGCCGTGCAAGTGATTCACGATATCGACCACGACGTCCCCGTTACGCAGGTCCGCACGCTGAGAGAAGCGTTCGGCCAGAGCATCGCGCGAGACCGCTTGAACGCCGTGGTCTCCGGCGCCTTCGCTGTAACGGCTCTGCTGCTTGCGTCTTTTGGACTCTACGGTCTGCTCGCCTTCCTCGTCGCAGAACGCACGCGTGAGATTGGTATTCGAATGGCGCTGGGGGCCGAGGCTGCAACGTTAGTGCAAATGGTCATGAATCACGGACTGTCTTTGGTAGCTGCCGGCGGCCTGCTGGGTCTCATTGGCGCTTTCGCCATTTCGCGTTTCATCAAAACCCTGCTGTTTGAGGTTTCGTCCTACGACCCAACGACATTCGTGGCGGTCACTCTTTTGCTGATTCTGGTTAGCGCTCTCGCGGCATTTCTGCCGGCGTATCGCGCGGCAACGGTGAATCCTATTGTTGCGTTGCGTCAAGAATGAAGAGGGGAGTCACCACAAAGACACAGAGACATAAAGGTCTGGCGGCTCAACGAAAATGAACACTTCAATATCAAGCCGCCAGACCTTTGTGTCTCTGTGTCTTTGTGGTGACTCCCCTTTGCCCTAAACCACGACATTCCTCGGGTGTCCAGCCAGAAACGAAAAGACATTTTCAATCGCGAGCGCGAGGCCCGCTTCGGTCGCTTCCGGCGTAATGCCGGCAGCATGCGGAGTGAGCACAACGTTCGGCAGTAAATAGAAAGGTGAGCCGGGCCGCAGCGGCTCGTTTTCGTATACATCCAGGCCGGCGCCGGCAATACGACCGCTCCGAAGCGCATCCAGGAGGTCTGCCTCCTTCACAATGCCGCCCCGGGCCGTGTTGATGAAAATACCGCCTGGCTTCATCAATTCGAAGTGCTCGCGGCCGATCATGTGGAGGGTCTCCGATGATTGCCGCACGTGGACGCTCACCACGTCGGATTGCCGGAACACATCCTCAAAAGAAACCCATTGCGCTATATCGCCAGTCGGATGAAAAGTCCACGCAATCACGTGCATGCCGATTCCCTGCGCGAGCTTCGCCACTTCTCTGCCAATAGCACCGGTGCCGATCAATCCGAGAGTTTTTCCCCGAAGCTGCATCACCATTGAGCGCGGCCAATCGCCCTGGCGCACCTGCTGATCGACCCACACCATGTTCTTGGCAACCGTAAACATCAAACCCAACGTGTGCTCGGCCACTGCAGTCGCGGAAACGCCTGGCGTGTTTGTAACCCGGATACCCTTTGTGGCCGCGGCGGCCAGATCGACATGGTCCGTGCCTGTACCCCATATCGAAATCAACCTCAGTTTTGAACACGATTCCATCACGTCGGCGGTAAATGCCGATGTCGCTCGAATGTTGATAACAATCTCGGCGTCACGGATCCGTTCGATAAGTTCATCCGGACCGGAGGGCCTGCTCGAATATGCGCGCACCTCGAAGCCCGAAAGCTTTTTGTACGCCATGCTGGGCAACATGACGGCCGGTTCGTCATCAGGTATGACAATGCGTGGCATTGGAAATATTTGAGAAGAATCAGAAGACTTTTTGTGCATTTTGTGCTTTTTTGTGGCTAATTTTCCATTCTATTGGGGAGGAACCAATGAATCTCGCGAAAGTTCGCTCGACCATCCTAATCGTTTTGTTCGTTGCTGTAGGTGTATTTGCAAC
>DATFXZ010000785.1:0-5301 GCA_035315305.1 Terriglobia bacterium
AATCTCGTCATGGAGGCGTCGCAGCCAACGACGCAGTTCCTGACGGACCTTTGCGTCAAGGGCGCCAAAAGGCTCGTCAAGGAGCAACACTTTCGGCTGAGCGGCCAAAGCACGGGCCAACGCAACCCGCTGCCGTTGGCCACCCGAGAGCTGACCCGGATAACGTCTCTCCAGCCCATCCAGCCGAATCAGTCTCAGCAGTTCGTCGACACGCTCGCGAATTTGGGGTTTGGGTACATTGCGAACTCGCAGGCCATAGCCGATGTTCTCTGCGACGGTCATATGGCGAAAGAGCGCGTAATGTTGAAACACGAAACCGACCTTGCGCTCACGCGCCGATTGTTGCGTGATGTCTTGGTCATTGTTATACACGGTGCCCGATTCCGGCATTTCCAGTCCAGCGATCACGCGGAGGAGGGTGGTCTTGCCTGAACCGGACGGGCCAAGCAGCGCCAGCAGTGTTCCATCAGGCACGTGAAGGCTGACGTTGTCAAGGGCGGTAAAGCTCCCAAAGGACTTCGATATATTTTTTATAAGGATGCTCATGATTGCACTTCCACCGTCTTCGCTTTGCGAACCCTGATTCTCGTAGGCGCCTTTCGCTCGAGGTTTGTTTTCGCGATTAGCGTCACAATCGCCAAAAGCGTCAGCACCGAGGCCACCGCAAAAGATCCCGGCAGGTTGTATTCTTGAAAGAGTTTTTCGATCCGCAAAGGCATCGTATCCGTTTGACCGGCGATATGGCCGGACACGACGTACACAGCACCGAACTCGCCGATCGCCCGCGCATTGCACAGGATGATTCCATAGACCAAACCCCATTTGATGTTCGGTAGCGTGATGTGCCAAAACATCTGCCAGCCATTCGCGCCAAGGCTCACGGCAGCAAGCTCCTCTTCTGCGCCGAACGCTTCCATGATTGGAATCAACTCTCGTGCTACGAATGGAAAAGTCACGAACGCTGTAGCCAGCACCAATCCCGGAGTAGCGAAAATGATTTTCAGACTCGCGTTGCGGGGCCAGATCTCAAAGTGTTGCTGGAGAAACAGGAGCGTGCCGAACAACTTTGCGCTTCCAACAATCGCCGCGAGCCATGGATGATTCCACAGCCCGCGGCGAGCTTTCGGATTCACCGGCAGGAACATGAAGAAGACCAGAAGGAAGATTCCCGCACCGATTAATGAAATGAAGTAAGGGACAACGGCGTATCCGTTGCTCCGGAGAAATGGTCCAAGGTATCCCTGTAGACCAAAGATCAACACGAACATCAAGCCCGCGACTACGGGCGATATTGCAAACGGCAAGTCGATCAGCGCCGTTAAGAATGTCCGCCCGGGGAAGTCAAAGCGCGAAACAGCCCAGGCTGCAGCAATGCCGAAGATGACATTCGCGGCTAAGGCAACAGGCACGACAGTGAGCGTCAACAGAATCGAGTGTAACGTGTCGGGATCGCCGAACAAGTTCTTCCAATACACGCCGGCTCCCTTGCTGAATGCAATCGCGAAGACATTAACTACTGGAATGACAACCAGCACTCCGACCACTGACAGAGCGAAGAGAGTCAAACCCCATCGCAGCCACAGCGGATCCTGCTGGGCTCTCCGGACCGAAACTGTTTCAGTGTTCATGACGCACACTCCAGCGTTCGACCATGTTGATCAACACCAGCATCGCGAACGAGAGGACAAGCAAGACCATCGCAATTGCCGTTGCTTCGCTGTAAGCAAATTCCTCGAGCCGGGCGACAATCAGTATCGGAGCAATCTCGGTGGTATAGGGCTTGTTTCCCGAGACGAAAACGACTGAGCCGTACTCGCCTACACCGCGGGCGAAGGCGAGCGAAAAACCTGTAATCAACGCCGGGTAAAGCGTGGGGAGAATGATGTGCCGGAGCGTTTGCCATCGGGTCCCACCCAGCGAGGCGCCGGCCTCTTCCACCTCCGGGTCGAGATCCTCGAGAATAGGCTGCACCGTCCGAACGACGAAGGGCAGGCCGATAAAGATCAGGACGAGGACAATGGCAAAGCGAGAGTAAGCGCCGTGAACTCCGAGAGGCACGAGGTACTGTCCCAGCCAACCCTTGTCGACATACAAACTGCCGTAAACCAGGCCGGCGACAGCCGTCGGCAGAGCTAAAGGCAAATCGACCAGCGAATCGACAATCTTCTTGCCCGGGAAACTGTAGCGGACCAGCACCCAGGCAAGAACCAAACCTAGGAATAGATTTGCAACGGCTGCAACAAACGCGGCTCCAAAGGTCAATAAATAAGCTGCCCGAGCACGCTCGGTCCACACAGCACTCCAGAATTCTTCGAACGAGAGCGAACCCGCTCTGAACAAGCACGCGGAGATCGGGAGCAGAACCAGAATGCCCAAATAGAAGACTGAATAGCTCAAGCTCAAAAAGAAGCCGGGCAATACTTTTCGATTAATACTTGCCATATCCGTTCAGGTTATTTGGGTTTGTAGATTGCATCGAAAACGCCGCCTTCAGCGATGTATTGCTTGTGAGCGTCGAAGTAGTCGTTTGCAATCTCGGTAATGTTGAAGAGCCGCATGTCCGGAAACACGTCGAGGTGCTTTTTCAAGAACACCTCATTCCCAGGTCGATAATAGTGCTTGGCAATGATGTCCTGAGCCTCATCGGAGTAGAGGTATTTCAGGTACGACTCAGCGGCAGCGCGAGTATTTCTGCGATCGACATTTGCGTCGACCACGGCGACATGCGGTTCGGCGCGAATGCTGATGGTCGGGTAGATGAGTTCCAGTTCTCCGTTCGCCTCGCGCACTTCCAAGTGTGCTTCGTTTTCCCACGTCAGATGGACATCACCGATTCTTCTCTGAACGAAAGTGGTACTAGCCGCGCGAGCGCCGGAATCCAACACTGGAACCTGCTTGTACAATTTCGTCACGTATTTGACCGCATCCTCTCGCGATCCGCCACGCAGGACGACAGAACCCCAGGCGCCGAAAAAGCTCAAATAACCGTTTCCTGATGTCTTGGGGTTCGGCGTGATGATTTGCACACCGGGCTTTACCAGATCCGCCCAATCCTTGATGTCTTTAGGATTTCCTTTTCGGACAACAAAAACGATCGTGGAGTAATAAGGGAGCGATCGGTGCGGCAGCCGATCGATCCATTTGTCTTTGATGAGTCCCTTCCGGCGAATCGCATCGGTGTCAATGATGGAGGCAAGAGTCACGACGTCCGCTTCCAATCCGTCGATTACAGCCCGGGCCTGCGTGCTGGAACCACCGTGCGATTGTTTGATGGACAACCTATTTCCCGTTTCCTTCTCATAACTGCTGATGAAATTCGCGTTAATCTCTCGCCAGAGTTCCCGTGTCGGATCGTAGGAAACATTCAGCAGTTCGATGGAATGCCGACCCGCACCGCCGGAATCTCGCGTCGCATCAGCGCCGTTCGTTGCGCTGCAGGCGATGCAAAGCAGCGCGGACAAAAGAAGTAATCCAGTCGACTTGATAAAAGCGGTCCGCCTGTAACCCATAAAATCTCCCTTCACGGGGACGCGGGGCTGCCCCCTCGTCCCCTTTTTTTAGAAATACAGCTGGGTGCGGAAGACGAAAGCGTTCTCGGTCTTGCGTGCGCCAGTGGCGTTTCCGTCGAATACGGTTCGTTCGAAATTGAAGGTGTATTTCAGATTCCCGGTGAGTATCCAATTCAGACCTGCTGTCCAGGCTTGCGCCTTGCGGCTCGAGCCGGCCGTTGCAAGATTGAATTCGAACGCGCGGTCATTGATTTTCAACGTGTGATACCGGGCAGCCAGTTGAAACGCGCCAAGATGATGGTTATCGAAATCGAAGCTTGAGCGCGGGCGCACGCCGGCTGCGGCATCCGTCGCGGGTTCGCCCGTCAACACGTAAGAAGCAGCGACCTGCCAGCCTTCATGGGCAACATCAGTAGTTACTCCGGCCTTGCGAATCGGCGTCTGAGTACGCACATATTCGCCGAAGGCCCCAAACGCTTTGTAGTAGTAAAAGAACTGCGGCGAGTACCGAGTCCGCAGACCTTCGGCCGTGACGCCATTGTAGGAAAAATAGAGTTGCTGCAAAGCCACTGTCCGAAACGAAGGAAGCGCCGCAGCTCCGGACTGCCGGCCTCGAGAGCCGGACATCGCCAGGCCGAAGCCCTTCAGCGGCGTGGCGATTTTGGTGAATGGCCGCACAACAAAACGGCCGGACACATCTTTGCCGTCGTTCGTATCCACATCACCCCGCGCGCCATCGGCTACACCATTCATAATGCCGACCATGTAGCTGACGACACCGCCGTCGATGTCGCCCAGGGCTTGAATTCCGACATCTCGGTTCGGGACGAGGGTCGTCGATAATGCGCGATTGAAGAACAACAGATTGGAATCTGAATGCAGCAGTTCGAGACCAAAAGGAGTCTTGGTCTTCCCGGCTCGTAAACGGAATGCAGGCGCAAAAATCGTGTCTATATACGCGTCCAGCACCGACAGATTTCCACCCGCGAAGTCGGGCGCGAAATAGAATTCAAAGCGCCGCGAAAACCGGCCACGTACATACGGGCGCAAGCGGCCGATGGAAAAGGTGTTCACTACCTGTTGTTTTGAATCGCTAAGATCGAACTGGCCATCGGCCTGGAGCAACAAGCCGATCTGCATCTTGTAGTCGCCTTCCGGACTCTGCAAAACGAAACCGTCACTCGACTTCGATGTAACGGACGCGGCTGCGAGCCTCGATTGACTGCCGGCTGCGGCTGCTGCCGTGTTCGGTTTTTCCAGTCTGTCCAATCGTTCTTGGATGCTGCCGAGCCAACGCTGAAATTCTGACCAATGCTCAATGTTCAAATCCCAATTCTCATCCGATGGGATTTGAGAATTGAGAATTGAACATTGGTCAGTTTCTTCGTCTGTTTGCCGCGTTGCATCCTGCGCGAAAGAAGGAACGACCGCAACTGCCATTCCAAGCGCCAGTCCAAGAATGCGGGACCATTTAACTTTTGTTGTGCGTTTCATTTTGTATCTCCGAGAACGAAGTTTCCGATGGCAAGGTCAAGCGCTGTTTTGCTTACGCTTTCGTGGCGTAAGTGAACGACCTCGCCCATAACGATGACCGCCGGCGGCTTCACGCCATCTGTGCGAGTGCCGATGTCTTCCAATGTCCCGAAGCGGCAATCCTGGGTCAGGTATGTCCCTCTTGAAATGACCGCGACAGGAGTCGTCGCTACACATTTCCTCGCGATGAGTGTCTCTGCAATAAGGCTGACGCGCGACAGGCCCATCAGCACAACTACCGTACCGCCCGCCTGCAGAA
>DATFXZ010000786.1:0-8484 GCA_035315305.1 Terriglobia bacterium
TTTCGAACTGAATCACTGGTTACGAATGACAAACCTCTGGTTGTCGCGGACATTCATGCGCTGCCGTTTCCCGCCAAGAGTTTTGACTTCGTCTACTCCGCTCACGTTCTCGAGGTGGTCGACGATCCCATTCAGGCGTGCAAGGAGATGATGCGGGTAGGAAAGCGAGGATATATCGAGACTCCGACGGAGGGGAAAGATGTCTTGTTCGCGTGGGCCAGAAACCTTCAAAAATGGCATGTCGTTGCGATCGCATCCAACTTGTGTTTCTTTGAATACTCGGACCGGCAGTTAGGTGGTATCAATTCCGGTGCTTGGCGGGAGCTCATATTCGACAAGTGGCACCATCCGCTGCAGGATGTCTTTTTGGACAACCAAGATGTCTTCAACGTCATGTTTCAATGGACTGATCGTTTTTCGGTATTCGTTTTTCAGTTGGATGGATTCATTAGGACGCTAAACACCTCCACAGAATTTTCTAGTCCAGTCTTTGACATTCCGTTAGTGAAGAACTAATCTCGCCGGAGCCTTGAGCACTTCGACACATGACATAACCTGTCCGCTTCAGGCCGGAACAGCTAGATTAGACATCACGCCTCCCATCGGTATTGCGATGCAGGGCTACGGTTCTAGATACGCCCGCGGCATCGCAGATCCTACCTTTGTTACCGCTTTGGCGATCCGCAAGGAACGAATCGAGTGGTTGTTGCTTTCTGTTGACGTAATTGGACTCGATCGCGCGTTCACGAATCAAGTGCGGAGTTCGATCGCCCGGCGCCTCGGAATAAGTCCCGCTGGAATTACACTCAATTGTTCCCACACGCACTCCGGACCGGCCACACTTTCGCGGCTCAGTGTCGTCCGCGGCGACAAGAACTACCTTAAGTTTCTGGAATCCAAATTAGTGACGGCAGCCGAAAGTGCCACGATGCACTTTCAGCCGGTAAGTTGGCACTTCGGCATGACGACGCTTACAGAGAACGTCAATCGAAGACTGCTCGTCAATGGCGAGATTCAACTAGGTGTCGATTCAGCCGGACCTGCAGACCAACGACTGCGTATATTACGTCTTGACACAGTTGAAGAACCATCCCTCCCGCTCGCGCTAATCGTGCACTACGCGTGCCACGCTACAACGTCTGGAGACAGTTTGGAAATCAGCGCAGATTGGCCTGGCGCAATGCGTAACCACATTCGCACGCGTTGGGGCCACGATCCGGCAATCTTATTTCTTCAAGGCTGCACTGGAAACCTTACCCATCGGATTGGGCGCGATGCGGAGTCCTGGCCGGACCATTTCGGCCGTCAAACGACAATCGAGTCGGAAGAATTGGGGAGAGTAGTCGGAGAGGCGTGCGTCCAGGCAAGTGAGCGATCAGAAGAACTCCATGTAACAGAAGTCGCTGTCGCAGTGAAATCGATCGCGTTGCCTTTTCACAACAGAAGAGGTTCAGAGACAACGGAGGTTCAACTGGCGAGAATCGGACAGAAACCACACCTGCCGGGTTCGCAGGCACAGGCGGTCTGGTTTGTAGGCTTGCCTGGTGAGCCGTTCACGGAGTACAGCACGGATTTCGGTTGGCGATTCCATCAACATTTCCACGCATCGATGGATCGTACGTTGGTTTGTGGTTATACCAATGACTGTGTTGGATACTTCTGTACGCCAGAGGCGCTTGAGGAAGGAGGCTACGAAGCGGCCACCGCGCACCGGGTGTACCATCGCCCTGCTCCGTTTTCCAGTAACGTGCAGTCTCTTCTTCTCAATTGCAGCCTGGAAGCTGCACACGCTGTTGAGCAGAGCCCTTCGTTGCCAACATCCGCGTGGAGACAGACGATATCTGAGCTGGCAGGTCGCACGATTCGAATATTATCAGGATCCAGGGGCAGCAAATAAGTATGAGCAAGAATGAAATTAGCATCGCGCAACTCGGTTGCGGTTATTGGGGCCCAAATCTGCTACGCAATTTTTCATCGCAGCCGGGCTGTCTGGTTCGATGGGTTGCCGAACAAGACCCGAAGAGGCGTACGTATGTGGAAAGCAATTATCCAAAGACCAAAACGACGGCCTCCTGGGAAGAGGCTATCTACGATCCCAATACCCAGGCCGTGATTATTGCCACGCCTGCGTCTACCCATTATTCCCTCGCAAAAGTATCGCTCGAAGCCGGAAAACATATCTTTGTCGAAAAGCCACTGGCAATGTCTCTGCGCGAAGCTGACGAACTTGCGCAGCTGTCCGCCTCACGAAACCTTGTCCTCATGCTGGGCGACACCTTTCTTTATAACGCCGCCGTCCGTCATCTCAAGAAGCTGATCCGGGAAGGCGAATTGGGAAACATCTACTATATTTACAGCCAGCGGCTGAATCTAGGCCGCATCCGCTCGGATGTTAACGCCTGGTGGAACCTTGCCCCCCATGACGTCAGTATTCTTCTATATCTGATGGATTGGGAATTACCTGTTTCCGTGTCGGCGCAGGGCGTGGATTACGTCCAGCCTGGCATCGAAGATGTTGTGTTTGCGACCTTGACCTGGTCAAACCGCGTAACGGCCCATATTCAGGTGAGCTGGCTTGATCCAGGCAAGACTCGTAAAATGACTGTCGTCGGTAATCGCAAGATGGTGGTGTACGACGATGTCAGTGATGACAAGATTGCAGTGATCGACAAAGGCATAGATCGGGTGGCAAAAACCGATACGAACATGCATTACGATTACTTCAACAACTATCAATTGCTGCACCGCACCGGCGACATCTTACTGCCGCGAATCGATTTTCAGGAGCCGCTTAAAGTAGAGACTGCTCACTTCCTTGAATGCATTCGAACGGGAGAGACCCCTCTGACAGGCGCCGCGCATGGACGTAGTGCGGTGGCCATCTTAGAGGCTGGTCAAGCATCACTTAAGAGCGGGAAAATTACCGAACTCCATACCATGACGGGGAGGAGTGCATGACCCACCCCGAAAACTCAATTATCTATCCGGGAGTCACGTGGGAAGGCGAGTTCTCGCTTGGTCCTTTCTCCATAGTGGGACTGGCGCCGCGTGGCCACACGCCGGGAGAACACCCTACGGTTATAGGTGATGGCGCGATCATCAATTCGCACACAGTGATGTACTTTGGAAACAAGATCGGCCGGAATTTTCGCACCGGACACGGCGTGCTCATTCGGGAGGACAATCGAATCGGTGACGACGTGAGTATTGGATCGGGGAGTAACGTCGAACACCATGTTCGACTGGGCAACGGAGTCCGTCTGCACTCGAACGTATTCGTGCCGGAGTTGTCGGTCCTGGAGGATTTGTGCTGGCTGGGTCCAAACGTCGTGTTAACAAACGCGAAGTATCCTGCTTCACCTACCGCGAAGCAGGAGCTGGTTGGCTGCTACATAGAAAAGGGAGCGAAAATCGGGGCGAACACAACAATCTTGCCGGGGATTCGCATCGGAGCGTTCGCCTTAGTGGGCGCGGGGTCCGTAATCACACGCGACGTCCCGGCAGGAGCGGTCGTGGTAGGCAGTCCAGCTCGCGTTATCAATGAAGTGTCGAAACTATCGGCATACTCCAAACAAAGGACGAACATATGAAGGTGCCCCTGGTTGATTTAAACGCACAATATTTGACTATCAAATCAGAAGTCGATGCCGCGATCGAGAAGACAATTGCGCGCAGCGCTTTCATCGGCGGAGAAGAGGTTCGGAACTTCGAACTGGAATTCGCGCAGTACTGCGAGGCGCGAGCCTGCGTTGGAGTCGGGAACGGCACAGACGCTCTTTACCTCACGCTTCGAGCGATGGGAATTGGGGCTGGCGATGAAGTCATTACCGTAGCGCACACCTTTATTGCCACCACGGAAGCGATCTCTTCGACGGGAGCCCGTCCAGTGTTTGTTGATATAAAACCAGACACGATGTTGATGGATCCGGAGGCAGTCGAATCCGCCATCACGCCCCGTACTCGCGCAATAATCCCCGTACACCTCTACGGTCAGCCCTGCGAAATCGACCGGATTATGGAAATCGCCAGTGGACACGGATTGAAAGTGATTGAGGATGCGGCTCAGGCCCATGGCGCGCGGTGGCGCGGTAACCGCGTCGGTTCTCTGGCAGACGCGGCATGCTTTAGTTTTTATCCAGGTAAGAATCTCGGCGCATATGGAGACGGAGGCGCAGTGGTAAGCCAGGATGAAGACCTGATACATAGAATTCGAATGCTGGCAAATCATGGCCGGACCGACAAATACATTCACGACATAGAGGGTGTGAACAGCCGCCTGGATGGTCTCCAGGCAGCCGTACTCCGAGTCAAATTAGCGCGGCTTGATAACTGGAATGCTGCGCGAGATCGGCATGCGCGACGATATTGCGAAATCCTATCCAGTTCCGGCGTTGCTCTGCCTGTTGTTCAAGCGCAAGCGGAAACAGTTTGGCACCTATTTGTTATCAGAGTAAGAGAGCGTGACCGATTGCAGGCGGACTTGAAGAAGCGCGGCATCGATGCAGGCGTGCACTATCCCGTTCCCTTGCACAGGCAGCCCGCTTATCGCCACCTGGGAATTCCGGAAGGCGCGCTGCGAGTTACCGAAGAGGTCGCGTCCTGCGTCCTCAGCCTGCCGATGTATGCGGAATTGACAAGCCATCAGATCGAAGCTGTTGCGGACGCTGTATCGGCCGCAACTCCTGTGCAGTCGATCCGATAAACTTGCATGCGCTTTCTTCTGGTCAGCACGGACTACCCTGCTCGGTGCCCTACTCATTACCGACTGGAAGAAGAACCTGCAGGAAATGTTTGAAGCCGGGACGGAAATACTTGCGTATCGGAGTGCGGACGAATGCCGCGACCTCGTGGAATACTACCTCTCGCTTGATGCGGAACGACAGGCGATAGCTGAAGCCGGCCAACGCCGGACATTGCGCGAACACACGTACTATCAACGAATGCAAGAACTCGTCGACATTATCGGGAAATGCATGTGATCAAGGTAAAGGCTGTGATACCCGTCAATGAACCTCTTTTGACCGAGCGAGACTTAGAGTACGTCTCGGAATGCGTGCGAACCGGATGGATTTCATCCGCAGGCAGGTTTATCGATGAGTTCGAAGAGAAGTGGGCAACATACTGCGGGCGGAGATATGGTATCGCAGTAAGTAATGGCACGACGGCTCTTCAGGTAGCGGTTCGTTGTCTGGACCTTGAACCCGGCGACGAAGTTATTATGCCGTCGTTCACTATCATTTCGTGTGCCCTGGCCGTCGTTGAGAACAACGGTGCGCCGGTTCTTGTCGATTGCGATCCGAACACCTGGTGCATGGATGTTCATCAGATTGAACGAAAGATTACGCGCCGCACGCGCGCGATCATGCCGGTGCACATTTATGGACATCCCGTGGACATGGATCCGTTGTTGGAAATAGCCGAGAAGCATGGGTTGGCAGTAATCGAAGACGCGGCCGAAGTACACGGAGCCGAATACTTGTCAGGGAGGAAAGCCGGGAATGGTTCCTGGCGGCGTTGTGGTAGTTTCGGTACGTTGAGTTGTTTCAGTTTCTATGCCAACAAATTGATCACTACCGGCGAAGGTGGAATGGTACTCACTAATGATCCTGCACTCGCCGCGAGAGCACGTTCCTTGCGGAATCTCTGCTTCCAACCTGATCGACGCTTTTACCATCAGGATCTGGGATTCAATTTTCGACTGACCAATATGCAGGCAGCGCTCGGTCTGGCACAGTTCGAGAGGATTGACGAGATCATCGCGCGCAAACGCTGGATGGGGAAAGAATACACGCGCCGTTTGCGAGGACTAAAGGTTTTGCAATTACCTGTCGAGGAATCCTGGGCGCGGAACGTTTACTGGATGTACGGTATCGTCGTTGCCGAGAAAACAGGCATGGATGCGCTCCAACTGGCAAACAGACTGCGTGAGCTTGGAGTAGAAACGCGGCCGTTCTTTTTGGGAATGCACGAGCAGCCGGTCTTTCATAAACGCGGACTCTTTATTAACGAGCGTTATGCAGTTACTGAGCGCCTCGCCCGTCAAGGACTCTACCTCCCGTCGGGCCTTGGTTTGACAGAAGATCAACTGTCGAAGGCCTGTGATGCCGTGCTCGATGTGCTTTCATGAACGACGTATTCGGCACAACGTACGCGGGCCTCTACAATCTCCTCTATAGTGATAAGGACTACGAGGCGGAGTGCGACCTGATCGACCGCTTGTTTCAGCGCTACGGTAATAAATCAGTTTCAAGCGTTGTCGATCTCGGTTGCGGCACAGGTAATCACGCATTTCCACTTTCTCAACGCGGATACGATGTAGTTGGAGTCGAGCGGTCTGAAAATATGCTTGCACTGGCACGTCAGCGGCTCGCAGCGCATCCCAACAATTCCAGAATCGCTTTCCACCAAGCCGATATACGGAATGCACAAATCGGCCGAACTTTTGATTCCGCACTAATGATGTTCGCGGTGCTCGGCTATCAGATCGAAAATGACGATGTACTTTCCACATTGAAGACTGCGCGAGCCCACTTACGCGCCGGCGGGCTTTTAATTTTTGACGTCTGGTACGGTCCCGCAGTACTTCATCAAAAACCGTCGGACCGAGTTAAGGTGACGCGAAGCGAAAACGAAAGTGTGTTACGAGTAGCTTCGGGTGAGTTGGACATTCCGCGTCATCGATGCCTCGTGCGATTTCATTTGTGGCGGCTTGCCGGAGAACGTGTGTTGGCCGAAACCGAGGAAGCTCATAGCATGCGTTTCTTTTTCCCCCAAGAGTTGCACCTTCTGCTGGGATGTTCTGGTTTCACTCTCATTCGACTTGGATCCTTTCCCGATTTTGACGCGGACCCGGCGGAGACGACGTGGAACGTTTTAGGAGTAGCCCTGGCAGTCTGAAATGACTGCCGTGTCGGCGCCTCTCATCCGACTGACAGCTGGTCGGAACGGAGAACCCAGACCTCATAGATGCCGAATTCCGCCGTCTTCTCAAAATTATTGTGAATCCAGGCATCGAGCTGCGGCATCTTTTGTAGCAGTTTGTGGTTTTCAAGATACGAGACTTTTTCGAGCACGACGACACCTACTTTATTCTTTTGCAGAGATCGCAAAATCGTGACGTCGATTTGAGGAAGATCGGATTCGCGGAAGCTGTGTCCCTCGAAGAAGTATAACCACGGTTGAGGTGAAACTTTGTGGTGAAGCCCATACAGTAGCGTGGAATCGGGAAACACAAAGAAGTTGATGTTCGCCTTCGCAAGCCATGCGTTGACGTCTTCGAAATCCTTCCTCGTTAATTCCATCTTTGGACCGCTACGCGGACCGACGAATGTCGGGTCGCCCCACACCAGGCGTGAGGCTCCCGGCACATTCACCCGTTCATCGAATCGCGTCGGATGAACGAATTCCTGGACGCTACGCATTGCGGAATAGGTCCAGCCGTAGAATGTCGTCTTCGCGACGATGTAGTATGCGCTGACGACCAGCAGCGGTACCGAGACCAGCAATCCGGCGATGCGCAACTGCGCAAACCTCGGGCGCCACATCGGCGGCAAGCACAATCCAAAAGCCAGCCCGTTGATCAGACCCAGGTACCCCATGCTGTTCTCCTGCTCGTTCAACGTAAGTGCTGCAAATATGTTTTGGAAGAATATGTAACCCAGGATAAGCCAGCAAGCCGTCACGACATTGACTTTCGCCAGCGCGGAACGGAAAGCCACACGCGATACAGCGAAGATGAAAACGAGAGTTGTCGGTTTCCATACATATCCCCAAGTAAACTCGACGTGGAGTATGAAGGCAAGTGACCGCAACCCGCGGCCTCGGCTTGCGCCGAGCTCACGTGACATCACAATCACCGACTGCCAGAATCCAGTGGGAGACGAAAACGCTACCAGCCACAGCGCGAACAGTGCAAATACCAGCAACATGCCCGCAGAGAGCTCGAGAAGTGTCTTCCGCCAGCGAGGGGTGCTGAGCATGACAGCTGTTGCAAGAGGGACCGGGAGAAGCACAGTTCCGGTTTGCTTGCTCAGAATCGCGAACGCAAGCGAGCAACCCGCGGCAACGTGGAGGTAAGCGGCAGTCCGCTCACTCGAATGAGTCGTCTCCATCACCAGCGTCAACGCGAGGATATTAAAAAAGAAACTTGTTTGTTCGAACCACAGAGTTCCAAATGGCGCCTGAAACCACACCGCGGTGAGTAAGCCTCCGGCGAGCGCCGCTGGACGGAACTGTGCATCCGGCAGCACGCGGCGGATGATCCGCATCACACAGAGAGCCGCCAGGACATTCATTACCGCCGCAGCGAGCACCATCGCGGAAAAATTCACGCCGGCAATTCGAAAGAACAGCCACTGTATTAGAAAAACCACAGGCGGGTACGGCGTGAAGAAATCACGGTACATCACCTGCCCTTGCATGAGGCGCCACCCTCCATCAAACATGCCCGACTGGTCGCAGAGAAACAAACCCCGATGGCCGACC
>DATFXZ010000787.1:0-18265 GCA_035315305.1 Terriglobia bacterium
CGCTTGAAGAATGAGAATGTCGCTGCAATCGTCGATGAACCCATCGGCGCGGATGTATCCGTAAATGAGACGACGTTCATTCCGTCACGGCCGACGCCTGCAGCCGTCGTTGTCCCGCCGTAGACAAATTGGACGTCGGCGCTTGCGACGTCTTTCCACGTCTGGAATGAAGAATGAATCGCTAAGAAGTCGCTACCATTTGTGATTTTTGAAAACCCTTTTTCGTTGATCCAATAGGTAACGGGCATGGAAGCCCATCTCGGTGTTTCTCCTGTTGAGACAGTAATGCGCGTATACGCGAAGCCGCTGGCGCAAAACGTGAATAACCCAAGAATGAAGGCGTACCTTTTCAAGGCTGGCGATTCAGAAAATTGCGGATTTGAGTCTTGAAAGTCTGCAGCGGCATCTTTACCGGCCTGCCCGGGGCGCCGTCCGGAAACGACAGGTCGCCCACGCTGTTCGAAACCTCTCCGTTCGTGATTGTGAACTTCCCTTGGCCGAGGCCGACGATAGTTTGATACGTACCGCTCTGTTCGACAAACAGTACGGCGTTTTCTCCTTTTTGAAATGAAGGCATCCCGGAAACATAAAGCTCGAGGTCGTCGATCTTGCCCCCAATGGTCGTAACGGCAATGCTGTGCGCGGCCTGCCCTTTCATGCTTTCATCGACTTCGATCGTGTAGTCCGTGAGAATGAATTTTTTGTCCGTGCTCCAGTACGTACGGGACCCGGTCACCTTGCCAATCACGATCGTCTGCGCTTTCTTGACCAGGTCTTGCAATGCAAGACGCTCGACGGTGGTCGCGTAAAACCGGCCGGTGATAAGAACGATTAAGAAGAGCGCGCAGAGAAAAACTATCCTTCTCGGCATAACATCTCACTTCGAGGCAACCGGTTCGAGCTCGCTTAGAGGGCAGCGAAGTTGGCAAGGCGAACCGAATTCCGTGAAGCCGGCACTATAGCACAAGCATTGGAAATGGAATTCTGGAATCTGAGTTTTGAGTTGTGAGTTTTGAGTTAAAACTCATAACTCGCGACTCACAACTCAAAACTCAGATCAATGGCGTCCTTGTGATACCATTTTGCTCCGCTATGGCCGTTAATCCTGAGCTGTTGAAGATTCTTGTTTGCCCACTGTGCAAGACTCCTGTCAGCCTGACCGAGAACGGCTTGGGCTTGAAGTGCAGCCAGTGTCGACGCGTTTATCCGATTCGCGACGACATCCCGGTGATGCTGATCAGCGAAGCAAAAGTTGAAGACTAGAGAACTCTTTCAGGGGCTTCCATCTACTGCCAGAATCCTCTTCATACGACTCCGTTCGATGGGGGACTGTCTGCTTTTGACAGGGCCCGTGCGCGCGCTAAAGCAAGAATTCCCCGGCTTTCGGGTTGCAGTCCTTGTAGAAGCTCGATTTGCGCCCTGCTTTGACGGCAACCCCGATTTCGATGAAATCCTCATTGCCGGTGGAAAGTTTTCAACAGGATTGAAACTGCTCACGCGGCGGTTCCATGCGGTCGTGAATCTCCATGGCGGACCGACGAGTCTGTTGTACTCCTTTCTCACGTGGGGAAAAAGGATCGGCTCAGAACACTATCGCGCGGCGAAGCTATACCACGGTCGTGTACCTGCGCCGGTGGACTCAGCACATACCGTAGAGTCGACTATGGCCTGTCTTCAGTGGCTTGGTCTGCGGTGTCAACGCGCGCCTGCTCTTCGCTACGAGCCCCATTCCGCAGAAGCAGTTCGCATTCAGGAAAAGTTGAAGGGCCGTCCATACGTCGTGGTTCATCCCGGCTCGATCATGGAGACCAAGCGATGGGAGGCACGGCGATTCGGTGAGGTCGCTCGTAGTCTGGCCCAACGCGGATTCACCATCGTGGTTACTGCGGGTCCTGGGGAAGAATCGCTCACGAGTCTGGTTGCACACGACATCGAAGGAACCGTCATTCTGTTGAGCCTGACATTTCCCGAACTTGCAGAACTCATTCGCGGCGCTCGGTTATATATCGGAAATGATTCGGGACCAATGCATCTTGCCGCCGCTGTCGGTACGCCAACGGTCGCGATCTGGGGTTCTTCCGACTCTCGCCGCTGGCGCCCATGGGGCGTGGAACACCGGGTTGTTCAGAATCCTTTTGAGTGCAATCCGTGTCCAGGCTATCGTTGCCTGGTCGCCGCCTCGCCGCTCTGCATCGAATCCGTGACTGTGGAGCAGGTCAAAACTGCGGTGGGTGAGTTGTTGAGGAATTAGTTTTCGAATGGTCGATGGATGAACCGTAACCGGCTCGATAAAATCCTTACAGGCTTCTCGGGAAAAACGATCCTGATTCTCGGCGACGTCATGCTCGACGAATTCATCTGGGGCAAGGTCGGCCGGATCTCGCCCGAAGCGCCGGTGCCGGTCGTCGAGGTGGTCGAGGAAACATACCGGCTGGGAGGGTCGGCGAACGTTGCCGCGAACATCCGCGCTCTTGATGGAGTACCGATGCCGATTGGGGTCGTCGGGCGCGATGCTGCATCCGAACGCATGCAGGAACTTCTGGTTAAGGCCGGTATCGAGACAAGTGGTCTCAAGCGAGCCGATCGTCCAACGACGCTGAAGACACGCATCATTGCACATAGTCAGCAGATTGTGCGTGCCGATCGAGAGACCAGGAAACCGCTTTCATCGGAATTGAATGAAGATCTGGCGGCATTGTTCTTGGAGTGCCTGCCCCGCGCGGACGCCATCATCATATCCGACTACGATAAGGGGGTCGTCAATCGCGAACTGATGTCGACGATTCTTCCTCAAGCTCGGAACGCAGGCGTTCCGGTGTATCTCGATCCGAAAGTCCATCATGCCGAGTATTACCGTCCCATCACTCTCATTACTCCGAATCACCGTGAGGCGGAGTTGCTTGCCGGCACCATCATTGACAGCAAGGCTACTCTTGAAGAAGCCGGCCGCAGGGTGCTTCAAAAATTCGAATGCGAATACGCGCTGATTACGCAAGGCGAAGGGGGAATGTCGCTCTTCAGTGCAAACGACGGCCGATCGCATCATTTGCCGACGTTCGCGCGCGAAGTGTTCGATGTGACAGGCGCCGGCGATACCGTCATCGCTACACTCGCGCTTGCGCGAGCCGGCGGCGCTACGATGGAAGAAGCCGCTATCCTGGCGAATCATGCCGCCGGAATCGTAGTCGGTAAGCTTGGAACGGCAACCGTGAGCCGGCCCGAACTGCTGTCTGCCTTCGATATGGATAAACCGGCAAAGCAGTCGAGCCGCGGATGGCACGGATGACGTGTGAATGCGGATTCTGCAGGTTAATTCGGCTCGGAACCTCGGCGGTGGCGAAACTCACGTTCTTGAACTGGTCGAGGGACTGCGGGGCCTCGGACACACCGTTGTGGTCGCCGGCCGGCGCGAAGGTCCGCTGCATCCAGACGTCACCCTACCTTTTCTGAACTCGGCTGATCTGTTCACGATGATTCGGCTGAGGTCCGTTATCCAACGTGGACAATTCGACGTCGTACATGCGCACGTCGCACGTGACTACACGATAGTTGCCGCGGCGGCATGGGGAATTCGCGGACCGAAGGTCGTGTTTACCCGCCACCTGCTTTATCCCGTACGCAGACATTTTCTTTACAAACGCGTCGACGGCTGGATTGCTCCCACAGCGCAAATGTTGAAAACGGTGGAACCCCTGAAGCCCAAGTATTCGGCAGTGATTCCGAATTGGGTTGACGTACAGAAGCTCCCATATCGTCCGCATGCCTTCCACAGCCCTGTAACTGTCGGTCTTATCGGACAGATCTCGCCGCACAAGGGTCACGACGACGCAATCGAAGCAATACGGCAGCTTGGCGACGGATTCCGATTGATCATCGCCGGAAAGGGCAATCCGAACTATGAAACTTCGTTGAGAAAGAAATCCGCCGGACTGCCTGTCGAGTTTCTCGGGTTCATTAGCTTGCGTGAATTTTTCGACAAAACAGACATCCTGATCGTGCCTTCCTGGGAAGAGCCGTTCGGCATTGTGTTGCTGGAGGCGATGGCTTCCGGCGTTCCTGTCATCGCAACGAATCGCGGAGGCCCGGCGGAAATTCTGCGAGGTGTGCTCGTGCCGCCCCGGGATCCCGACGCGCTGGCGACGGCAATTCGTTCAGTACGGCCCGAGGAGTTCATAAGGGATGCCCGTGAACACGTCGAGAAGAATTTTGATTTGCGGAAGGTGGTACCGATGATTGAGACCTTCTACCGAGAATTGGGGTGACGTCCTGAACCACAGAGACACAAAGACACAGAGAAAAGCCGCATCAAGGAATTATCAGGCGGCTTTTCTCTGTGTCTTTGTGTCTCTGTGGTTCAGGACCTTACCGTTTCACTCTAGCGGTGGCGGCGGCACGCTGTGACCAGCGGATGGTCTCATTCGCAGCGGGCCAAAGAATGTCGAGAGGAACTCCTCGATTCACCAATTCTTCCATGGCTCCTAAAGACACCTGCGCATTGCGAAAGTCCGCGGGTGCCAGACGCTCGGCGCCGGCGGCTTGCGCGATTACGAATGCGCTGCGCGCCTGAATTACGAAATTGTGAAGCGCGGTACCCGGCGGTTTGATCTGCGAATAATCATATGCACCGACTTCGACCTGCACTTTTTTGCGGCGGAAGTCGGTTTCCGGACCTTGGGTGCGAAAAGCAACTGCGGAGCTGGGCTGGTCTACCATGTAATGCGGTTCGGCAGTGATCAGAACCCCGAATTGGGTGAATCGAGTCGTCGCACTGAACTGGCCTTTAACGCCTTTTATATCAAGCTCGCCCAAATTATCGAGGATCCCTTCCGGCGATACAGCCCAAACGACATAGGTATTAAAAGCCGGTCCGAGAGTGGATGGTGCAACGACCTTATCGATCTCGACTCTAACTCTTGTGACCGTTTCTTCGCGCTTGATCTCCGTGCGCGCCGCTGGTGTGAGCACAGCCCTGATTTCACTTGAAAGCGGCACGGTCACCACATCGAGATCGACAGTGGCTAAGGCAAGAACAAAAAGCAACGGATACATATTCATGGCGAAGGATACTTGCTGACTGGTGAAAACGAGATTTTCATCGTTTCTTTATCGACGCGTAGCGCCACTGGGCTTTTTAACGAATCGATAGCGAGGTATACAACCACGGCTCCGCCTCTGCCGTTAGAGTCGATGACGCGAGCCTCATGCATTCCCTTCGTGTAATAGCCCTCTTTGCCCCAGTCCTGAAGAAAATCATTCATCGTATAGCGGCCATCGGCATCCCACTCCCGGTATGCCGCATCGTATTGTTCCTTTTCAATGGCTCCTACAAACTGCCGAATGCGACGCTCTTCTCGATAGTTGGCGAATTTGTATGCTATTCCACTCAAGAAAATAAGAACAAGGGCGATGCCTACAGGAACTTTCAGTCGGTCTTTCAGCGCGCGTGATTTCTTGGGAATCGGATGATCATCGTAAAGCAAGCTGCCGATGAGCCTGTCAGCCATGACCGTTATTTTAGCCGCTGATCGCACGGATAATGTGGATAATCTACGGAATTTTCAAACCAGCTCAGCGGGTCGGCTCGCCGGCGGGCCTGTATCGATTTCCGCTTACGCAGCAATTTTGGCAGGTTGCGAATCAAGTAAAACAAACCACCAAGCGACGTCCACTCGCGCAGACAGACATAACCAACTACGGCAATATCGCGTTTCGTTATAGGCCACAGATCACGACGGTAGAGGACCCCTGTAATGTTATTGATCCGAAGCAGGAATCGGTTCTTTACGGAATGGTAGTTGATTTCTTTAGGCAGCTCGTGACGGCGCTCGGGTGTAACTCGACGGCGATGTCGTGCAACGGCCGTTGGAACGTAGACTGAAGTCCAGCCAAGCAAACGGCAACGCCATGCCAGATCTGCATCCTCGCGATATGCGAAAAAGTCTTCATCGAAATACTGACCGTTGATTGCAGTGTCTTCGAGAGCTTTGCGGCGGTACATAGCGGCCGCGCCGCTGGGTCCGAAGATCTCTTCGGATTTTTCGAATTGGCCGGTGTCGGGCAGATCAGCGCCTCGATCCAGATGGCGTTGTTCGCGTAGCATAATGATGCCCGTCGAATCGATAGTCTTCCCGTCCATGCGAAGCAATTTGCCGCTCGCTGAAGCGGCGTCAGGATGCGAATCCAGCGTGCGTATCAGTTCTTCTATAAATGACGGGCTCAAAATCGTGTCGGGATTGAGAAACAGAACATACTCCGAGGAAAACCTGCGTGCGAGCTCGTTATGGGCCTTGCAGAAGCCGGTGTTGACAGGCGACCGCATCAGGTACTCGATGTCGAATGGTTCGATAATCTGAAGAGTGTCGTCTGAAGAAGCGTTGTCCAGGATGTGAATTTCGAAGTCTCGGAACATCTGCCGTCGAAGGCTTTCGAGGCATGCTGCGATATCGCGAGCGCTATTGAACGTCACGATATTCACGGCAACTTTTGGCCTCACCATTTTCTTGATTGCTGCGCCCTGTCGGGCTTGCATTCGCTTCCGCTCATGCCTATCAATGCTCCAATGAAAGTCTTGCCGTAGCTCGCAGCCTGGGCTGGCCTGCCGATCATTCGTCCAATCATTCCTGCAGCAATCGATGCTCGCACCGCGGCTGTGCCGAACGTCCCGAAATGCTTTCTGGCGTAGCGTAGCTGGTTGCTGTAATAAGAACGCAGAAAATCGGGCGCCCCCATTGCCTCGACGCTATATCCACCCTCATGAATAAACTCCGCATTCGGCGCGAAGTAGACCTCCCAGCCTTTTTCCTTGAGCCGCTGGCAAAAGTCGACGTCTTCATACCAGGCCGGATAAAACTGCTCGTCGAATCCGCCGATGTCGTCGTACGCATCGCGTCGCACCATCAAGGCTGCGGCTGCAGGTTGTTCCGCAGGAAGCGGGTGAGGACCACCTTCCCTTCGGCGGTCATAGACAGCCGCTACAGGTCGGAAACCTAGATTTTCACGAACTAAAGTTTTGATCGACGGCAGCGCCTTGGGCAAATACCTGTCACCGACGTGCCCGCCGACAGCAGCTACCTGCGGGTGGGCGTCCATGAAGTCCTCCAGCAGCTGGACGGCTCCCGGCATTGCGCGCACATCGGGATTGAGGATCAAGACAAACGGCGTCGACGTTGCGTGGAACGCCTGATTCACTGCGGCGGCAAAGCCACGGTTAACGCTGTTTTGCACTAAATTGACGCGATTTCGGAATCCCGCAATCGACTCGAGCGATGCATCCTTCGACGCATTGTCAATCACCAGGATGTCCGCAGTAGTCGTCGTTGCAAGTAGCGATTCGACACAGGGACGCAGCCAGCGGCCGGAGTTCCAATTGATAATCGCAACCGTGCTGCTCATTAGATTACTGGCTGCGCCCTGTCGGGCTTGCATTCGCTCCGCTCATTAGATTACTGGCTGCGCCCTTTCTTGATGCTGCGCGCTATCGCGCTTGCGCTTCGCGTCGGGCTTGCATTCGCTCCGCTCATGTACGTTTCGACGCAAACACCAGCATGATATCCATTGGATTCATGCGGAACGTGAGTCGCGAAAAACCATTCAGGCCCGGTAGCCACGGCAAATAACGGCCAAGGCGATTCATAATCAAGTCCAGGCTAGCGTACTTGCCAATCGTCATTGTGCTTTTGACTGTGAGGCCTTGTTCCGACAGTAATCGCGAAATCGAGTCGGGACTGAAGAAAAAGTAGTGCTCTGGAATGAATTGCCTCCAGCGTGACTGCAAGACCTTAAATGGCAACGAGTCGATATTCGGAGTTTCAATCACGAGTAGCCCGCCGCTCTTGAGACGTTCGGCGGCGGCTCGGACGAAACTACGAGGCGAATCGACGTGCTCGATGACATGAAAGCTGGCGATGACGTCAAAGTCGCTCCACGGTGTCCGCTCGATTGTGTCTCGATAAACCCGCGCCACTTTGCTGGAGGAGTCCGCCAGATCGGGATTTGGCTCGACACCACACACATCAAACCATTCACGTGCAACCTCCAGGAAGTCGCCGCGTGCGCAACCGATCTCCAGTAGTCTTCCGGAGGGTTTTAGTCGCCGGATCAGGTCCAGGCGCCAGCGGGCATTGAGCAAAGCCAGCCGGTGTTCTTCCTCGAGTCGAAGGTATCGAAAGTCTTGGTTCGCAGCCCGGACGTTTGCAGCTGTTTCTTCAGCTGTGTGCTTTCCGAAAACTAACGCCGAGCTCCGTGTACCAACATACCGAAACTGGCAGTTCACGCACTGGACAAGCGGACCATCCAGCCCGCGTGAATTCAGAATGAAACGCGGGTTAGCGGTTCCACAAAGGTCGCAGGGGATGTAAGGTACGGCGTCCATCAAACAATAAGTAGCCACAAAAATGCACAAAAGGCTCAGAGGGTTTGGGGTGGGGGTTCAGTCCACACCAGTTTGTGCTTCTTGTGCCTTTTTGTGGCAAATTTTCACGCGCAGTTCAAGTCCGGCTAAAGGTCTGGTCCCGGCGAGTATACATGCGGTCGTAATAAGAGAGGTAAGATGCGTCTTTGATTTCACGCATCCAATCTTGATGCGTACGGTACCACTCGATGGTTGTGGCAAGACCTGAACCAAAATCGATCTCGGAGGACCAATCCCATTCGCGGCGAATTTTCGAGCAATCGATGGAGTAACGCCGATCGTGCCCTGGACGATCCTTCACGAACTGAATGAGCGACTCCGGTTTGCCCATCAATCTCAAGATCTCGCGGACGACTTCCAGATTCGTCTTCTCGTGACCACTGCCGATGTTATACACCTCACCGGGCATGCCCCGTTCTAGCGCGATCAGCACCGCACGTGAGTGCTCATCGGCAAAGATCCATTCACGGACATTTAAGCCGTCGCCATAGATCGGAAGCGGCCGATCGTCCATAGCATTCGTGACCAGCACCGGAATCAACTTTTCCGGAAACTGATATGGGCCGTAGTTATTCGAGCATCGCGTAATCAGAGCCGGCAGACCGTGCGTCTTGTGATACGCGAGAACCAGGAAATCGGCTGCGGCTTTGCTGGCTGAATAAGGGCTTGTGGGGTCCAATGCAGTATCTTCGCGAAAGGAACCGTTGGCGCCAAGACTGCCATATACCTCGTCTGTCGAGATCTGCACAAATTTGGCAACCTTATACTGGCGCGCACTTTCAAGCAGACAACGCGTACCTTCGACATTGGTCCGCACAAACGGAGCTGAATCCAGAATCGACCGATCCACGTGTGTTTCGGCCGCAAAATTTACGACCGCGTCGAAGCGATGCTGCGCAAACAAGTTCTCCACGTGGCCGGCGGCCGCAATGTCACCGCGAACAAACTGATAACGCGGATTTGCCGCTACCTCCTCCAGATTGCGGAGATTCCCCGCGTATGTAAGCAAGTCGTAGTTCACGACTTCGATGTCCGCGCGATTTCGAATAACATATCGGACGAAGCTGGAGCCGATGAAGCCTGCGCCGCCCGTGACAAGAACCTTCATTGCTGCCTTAGAATCGAGGCCGAATTTTGGATCGCCGCCTGAGAAATCTCTTCCGGATCGCCTTCGAACTGGCTCGCGACCAGAATGTTCGTGCGAAGCAACGAATCGAATGTACCGGCATCGGACCACCAACCGTCGACGATGGCGTAGGTCATCTCATTACGATCAATGTACGCATTGTTAACGTCGGTGATCTCGAGCTCGCCGCGGCCGGATGGCTTGAGTGTCTTGATGATGTCGAAAACGGAATGGTCGTAGATATAGAGACCGGTGACGGCGTATTCCGACTTTGGAACCTTGGGTTTTTCTTCAATTTTCAGAATCCGATCACCGTCGATGATGGGAACACCGAAACGCTGCGGATTTTCGACCCGCTTCAAATGGATCTTGGCGCCATGGCCTCGCTGGCTGAACTCTGCTGCTGATCGCCGCACACTTTTCTCGTAGACGTTGTCGCCGAGAATGACGCACACTGCGTCGTCTTCGACAAAGTATTCGGCGAGGGATAGGGCCGCAGCAATCCCGCCCTCTCCTTCCTGATACATGTAGTCGAGATGCTTCAAACCAAACTCCTTGCCGTTGCCTAGCAGCTCCAGGAAGTCACCAGCCTTTTTGCCACCGGTGACGATCAGGATTTCCGTGATTCCCGCATCGATCAGAGTTTGAATGGGGTAGTAGATCATCGGGCGGTTGTAGACCGGCAACAGATGCTTGTTGGTGATCTTTGTCAGTGGGTAAAGACGGCTGCCGAGCCCACCTGCCAGGACAATGCCTTTCATGTTTGGTATTTAATCAGAGAAATTAGCCACAAAGAGCCACAAATATTCACAAGAAAGACTCTTTTTTATTACCGCACCAATTGCCTGAACAGCTTCTCGTAAGCATCCGTCACTGCGTCCCACGAATACTGGGCTTTTGCGCGGTTCTGCGCACAAGCTCGGAAGCGCGTGACCAATGACTCATCAGCTAGCGTGAGTTGAATTTGGCGGCTCAGCTCTTCGGCATTCCGGAAGAAGATTCCAGCATCGGCCAGCACCTCACGATTCTCTGGCGTATCGTTCGCGATGACGCAATTCCCCACACCCATCGCCTCAATCAACGCCGGATGTGTGCCCCCCACCTCCGTAGCTTGAATGTAAGCATACGCGTGGGATTGCAGTTCACGATATCCCAGTCCATAGATTGCCCCAGGAAATTGGATTCGTGGGTCACGCGTGGCTTTCAGCCGTTCGATGTACTTGTGAGCGTACGGCGCGCCGCCGACGATCAGCAACTGCTTTTCGGTTTCGACTTTCTCGAAGGCTTCAATGACTGTGTGAGCATTGTTTTCCGGCTCCAAACGGCTCACATACAAAAAATATTCCCGCGGCCGAACTCCCAGCTGGTCGAGGACGGCAGTACTCTTGATGCGATCGCATTCGGCACCATACGCAATCATGGTAGATGGCGCGCCATATTCCTTGAGGTAATAACTGCGAATCACTTCCGCGTCGCTGACGATGAGATTCGGAATGATCGTGGCCAAACGCTCTGAAATTCTGTAGTACGCGCGCGCAACGGCCCCCCACTTTTTTCGGAGACGTTCAATGCCGTCGAGATTCAACACGAGCGGAGTCGCCGTCAAACGAGGCACGAGCGCGAAGATCGCATTCGCCGCATTGCACAGGAGGATGCAGTCAAACCGTTGCGGAACCGCATGGAGCACCGAGAAAAACGTGTGAGCTACGGTGTCCAGATGCTTGGTTCCGATTGTTGGGAGAACGACAAGTCGTACACCTTGATATATCTTTTCCGGATATCGGATGTTGTTGGATCGACCATAAACGGTCACATCGTGGCCTCGAGCGGCGAGACGAGTTGCGAGTTCTTCTGCAAACGTCTCGAAGCCGCCGTAGTTCGCTGGAATGCCGCGTGTTCCAAGGATGGCCAGTTTCATGGAGCCGCGATTATAGACTATGCTCCGTACGACAAATGCAAGACCTACTGACACTCTTTACTGAACAAATGCCCGAAGCGGTAGTGCTCCTCGAAGAAATGGTTTCCATGGAGTCGCCGAGCTACGATAAGGAACTAACAGACAGGTTCGTGCGGTTCCTCGCAGACAAATTTCAGGAAATCGGCGGTGATGTCGACATCGTGCAGGCGGCGAAGGTCGGCAACCATCTGCGCGTGAAGTTTTCTGATGCCTCTACTCATCGCGTCCTCCTTCTTGGCCACACCGACACGGTTTGGACGGCTGGTGAAGTTGCGAAGCGGCCGTTCAAAATCGAAAACGGTCGTGCAACGGGGCCGGGTGTTTTCGATATGAAGGCGGGAATTCTCTTGATGTGGATGGCGATGCGAGCATTGAAGGCCAGGCCGGTCACCATTCTCTTAAACAGCGATGAAGAGATCGGCAGCAGCTCGTCGCGCAGCTTGATCGAATCTGAGGCGAGTCAATGCCGCGCGGTATTGGTTCTCGAGCCATCGCTACCAGGCGGCGCTTTAAAAACAGCGCGAAAGGGAGTGGGACGGTTTACGGTAAAAGCGATCGGTCGAGCGGCCCACGCCGGCGTCGATCCTGGAAAAGGAGTGAATGCTGTCGAGGAGATCTCGAGGCAAATCTTAAAGCTCCAGCAGATGACAGACTCGACGCGAAAAACCACTGTCACAGTAGGCATCGTCCAAGGTGGCACGCGTCCGAATGTCGTACCTGCGGAAGCGGCCGCGGAAGTCGATGTTCGTATTGCGTCGATCGAGGAAGCCGGACGAATCGCAGCAATGATCAAGGCTCTGTCACCGGAATTGCCGGGCGCGCGCCTGGAAATCCGCGGCGGTATTAACCGGCCTCCCATGGAACGCAACACGGAAACGGATCACTTGTTTAGAGCAGCTCGCGAGATCGCGGCAGAGTTTGGATTGGATTTGAAAGAAGGCTCGACGGGTGGCGCATCCGACGGTAATTTCACCTCCGCGATCGGAATTCCTACGCTGGACGGATTAGGAGCCGTAGGCGGAGGCGCGCATGCGATCGACGAGTGGATCGAGATTGATTCCTTGCCGCAGCGCGCCACACTACTTGCCGGATTGATTCGATACTGTGCCACGACTTCAGAGCGAGATGGCGTGTGAGCGACCCCTGCCGCCCTTCGGCGAAGCGAGCGAGCGGGTCGCTCAAACATCATCTTGAATTGCAGTTAGGCAACCGTCCGCGGCTGACAGTTTTGTCTCCCTAAAACGTCTTTACATCGCGATTGCCCGGTCTCTAGAATCAAGAGTTATTCCAATGAGATCGGTTTTTTATGTAGAAGACGACTTTGTGGCCGGTCTTCTCAACCATTATTTCGTTGGCGACGGAAATAGCACTGTTTTTCTAAACCGCTCGCAGAATGGGGATTTCGCCCAGCAGATCGATGCGCACGCTATCGATTTGTTCCTCGCCCAATCCGACGATCCCGAAACGCTCTCCAGAGTTTTGGAAACCGTTCATCAAAGAAACCGTAATGTTCCGACACTGGTGCTCACGTCGCAGCCCGACCGAGTCCCCGAGCGATACAGATCGTTTGCCCACTTTGTGACTGTGCCGGAGTTGTTGGAATCGAACTTCCGCTGGCATATTCGGCTCGCCAGAACGATGCGGATCGTCGAGAACATCAAACGACGATTCGAGATGGCAGAATCCGTCCTCATCCTGCTCCAGGACGACCCCGATCCCGATGCTATTGCGAGCGGACTGGCGCTGCGTCAAGTCTTGGGCCGCAACAAGCAGACGGCGCCGCTCGGTTCATACGGCCGCGTGACGCGACCGGAAAACATTGCGATGGTAAAGTTGCTCGAAATCGAGATCGAGAAGATCACCAAGACGAGCATCAAGAGCTTCGATCGTATTGCAGTGGTGGATTTACAGCCGCCGCACCTGGCAAATCCGCCTAAGGAGATCGACCTGGTTGTCGATCACCATCCGGAGCAATTCAACTATAAGAGCCACCTCAAAGACATTCGTCCCAGCTACGGTGCGACTTCCACAATCCTGCTTGAATATCTGCTTTGCACGAACACCAGCATCGGTACGCGGCTAGCGACAGCCTTGCTGTACGGCATCAAGAGTGACACGTTTGCGCTTTCGCGCGAGGTAAACGAGTGGGACGTCCAGGCATTTTCCTACTTGTATCCGCTTGCGAATCAGAACCTCATGCGCCGGATCGAGCGGCCGGAATTGCCCCCGGCGGCGTTGGACGCGCTGAGCATGGCTTTGAAGAATCGTCGAGTGATTGACAAGGTGGCTTTCGTCAACTTAGGCCGCGTAGAGCGAGATGATCTCATCCCGCAAATGGCAGATTTCAGCCTGTCGTTTGAAGGAATCGAGTGGGCTTTTGTGAGCGGGGTTTACGATTCCAATTACATCATTTCTATCCGCAACGTTGGTTACGTGCGCGCTGCCGGTCGCGTGCTGAAGGAAGCATTTGGCAGGATCGGCTCCGCCGGCGGTCATGCTTCGATGGCAAAAGCGATCATTCCGTTGGCGCAATTCCAACGAACCTGGGATATCGATCCGCGCAATATCCGCCAAATGGACCGTAAGGTCCAGCAATTGTTTCTGCGCGCGCTGCATAGTGCGAGGTAGTGCGAGCCGTCATCCAACGCGTGTCCGGCGCAAGAGTCCTCATCGAAGGTCAGGAATATTCGCGCATCGGCGCAGGCATCCTCGTTCTGATTGGAGTGGAGAAGGAAGACAATACCGAAGACGCGCAGTTGCTGGCGCGACGAATTGTTGAGCTTCGGATCTTCGAGGACGAAGCCGGCAAGATGAACCGTTCGATTGTCGACGCGGCCGGCCAAATCCTCGCAGTCTCGCAGTTCACGCTGCTTGGCGACTGTCGTAAAGGGCGGAGGCCGTCGTTCGATCCCGCCGCTCCTCCGGCTATTGCCCGGACGTTATATGAACAATTCGTTAAAGAAGTGGATAGGTTAGGAGTACCGGTGGCTACCGGCGTGTTTCAAGCAATGATGGACGTGGAATTGACGAATCAGGGACCGGTGACTTTCATTCTGGACAGCCGCAAACGATTCTGAAGCGGCTCTGCCTGCGATTGCACGAGAGGTTCGCGACAGATCGCAGCGATATGATCGAGGAACAATCTCACACAAGGGGGCGTTGCCAGAAGGTAATTCGATAGACTCCTGCGGCTCAGTTTCGCGATCGGATGTAGCGGGCTGACTAGCCATCCGCGAACGTGGTGGTCAACGTTTGACATCTTCGGCGGCACACTCGACCACGAGGCAAGGTTCATCGTCTGCAGCGCATTCGCAGCCTCCTGCGCCGTCGTGATCAGCACGGGTTCGCCGTTCAATGTCGGCGCGTACCAGAATGGCCGCGACGGAGCTTCCGGCACGGGCAGATCCGCACGCGAGACCGGCATCGAAATGGAATCGCGCCCTTCGAGCAGCCGGCGAACTTGTCTGAACTCGCCGCGGCTGATCTCCTCTTCCGTCTTCCCGCCGCCCTGGGCTCGGATTGCTTCATCCCAACGAGTACCGATCTTTGTAGCCGACTCCACCGCCGAGTTGAAGCTGATCGAGTTCCTGGACACCAGCGCCGATAGAAGGGCCGTGCCCGTTACTTGAAGGTGTAGCGATATCTCTGCACCCTGGCGCTCGACCCAATCCAACAGTGAGGTCTGGAAAACAAGATTCTCGACCAGCCGAGCGGAAATGCGATGGTAATCGTACGGGTTTCCAAACCGGCGCTTCGTTTGTAGGATCGCTGCGGTGGAAAGCCTGCCTTCTTTCATCCAGGTTTCTCGAACTGCCGCTATGGTTGTATCGAAGAAGCGATCGGCGTTGTGCAGGGTGTGGAAAGTGAAAACATCCCAGCCTGTGATTTTGGTTGCGCAAGCCACCCGCTGCCGAATACTGACCAGAGTATCGATTTCATTCAGCCAGCCCTCAGCAACGCACTCCGCCGGCATGAAGTTATACAAAGCCGGAACCATGATGGTCGCTGGGTATGAGGAAACCGCAATACCGTTCCACCCCTGGAGCCTCCGAAGCATTGACGCCTTCAAACGGAATCCGCGACGGGTGGCTCTCGGAACTGGGTATGCGCGGGGCTTCCACGCCTGCTCTGGTTTGTGTTCGCGAACTTGCATAGGCACTCATATTTAAGCAATTGGCTGACCAACCCCTATCCGTCATGTAAGGTGCGCACTTAGCTATCGACGTATGACTGACAAGCTCGCCATAGTCTGTGTTTTGAAGGATTTTACGGGAAAGCCGCTGTACTAGGTCCAGAAAGTTGATAGGCTTGCGCGGCATGACCGAGGAGGTCTGATAAAAAAATACATGGAATCTCCGGATATTAAACCGCTCGATGATCTTTTTGTTGTCGACCTGTCGCGAATCTTGTCCGGGCCTGTGTGCACCATGCTGCTGGCCGATATGGGCGCTGAAGTAATAAAGATAGAGCCGCCGCCCCTCGGTGACGACAGCCGGCAATGGGGTCCTCCATTCATCGGAGGTATCAGCACTTACTTCTTATCGGTGAACCGAAATAAAAAAAGTCTCGGCCTTAACCTCAAGACGGAACAGGGCCGCCGCGTTTTGTGGAAGCTGATTGAGCGAGCCGATGTTCTCATTGAGAACTTCCGGCCAGGCGTTCTAGACAAACTTGGATTTGGATACGCGGCAGTGGCAAAGGTAAACCCTCGCACGATTTATTGTTCCGTTTCCGGTTTCGGTCACACCGGCCCTTACCGAGACCGGCCCGGCTATGACGTGATCGCGCAAGGTGAGTCTGGAATGATGGATCTTACGGGCTATCCCGACGGCCCACCAGCGAAGCTGGGGGCATCGCTTGCAGATGTAGTCGCGGGCCTCTACGCCTGCAATGGAATCTGCCTGGCGCTGCTCGCGCGTCATAAAACGGGCAAAGGCCAGCACGTCGATGTCAGTTTATTGGACGGAATGGTCTCTACCCTGACGTACCATGCCTTGATTTATCTCACTACAGGACGGTCACCAAAGCGCGCTGGAACACGGCATCCTTCAATCGTTCCTTACGAATCGTTTCAAGCCAGGGACGGGTTTGTGAATATCGCCGTAACTAATCAGAAGCAGTGGGAAAACTTCTGCACAGTATTCGGTTTTCCAGAGATCGCCCGCGATCCACGTTTCGAGACGATGAAGGCACGTTTGATGAATTACGGAGAGTTGCGCCCGATGATCGAGCGGGTCGTATCAAAGATGACACGAACGGAGGTTATCGCGGCGATGTCCGAGGTCGGGATTCCTGCCGGGCCGATTAATACGGTCGGGGAAATCCTGGAAGATCCCCAGATCCATGCCCGAGAGATGGTGGTCGAACTGGCGCATCCGGAATATGGGCCCCTGAAGGTTCTGGGAATTCCAATGAAACTCTCCAGCACCCCCGGCGTTGTCGAGAACGCACCTCCGAAGTTTGGGGAACATAACAAGGAAGTGCTGACGAATCTTGGATTCTCTGAAGATGAAATCGCGTTGTTGGAAAAATCGGGCGTAATCGCGAAACAAGAATAGCCCCCGTTCCCCTGCCCTTGATTTCACAGCGCCCGATCACCTATTCTTCAATGTTCTTGTATGGAAACTAAAAGCACCAGTGTGCCGATACCGGCTCAGGACGAGCTTGTAGAGGAAAAAAGACCGACTTCCCTTCTGATTGCGCAGTTCTTCCTGTTCCCGCTCATCATCATTGCGATCTGCGTCGGGATCTTTCTTCTGTTTGGCTACCTGACGTATGAGCAAAAAACGCCACAAGAGTACTTGAGCGAGGTTCGCACAGGTTCGGAGCTCTGCTGCCGCTGGCAATCGGCTTACGAGCTCTCAAATATGATCTCGTCTCGGAAAGAAAAACTTCGCAATACGGATTTTGTGAACGATCTCATCAAGGTTTATCAGACTTCGCACGATGCAGACCCGCGCGTACGCCGCTATCTGGCATTGACGATGGGCCATTTGGGCGATCCGCGCGCAGTACCAGCCTTGATCGAGGGCTTGAGCGACACCGATTCCGAGAACCAGATGAACAATTTATTGGCACTCGGCACGATCGCGGATAAGTCGGCTACCCCTTCCGTCATTCAACAGCTATCAAGCAGCAATCCTGCTGTTCGCAAGATGGCGGCTTTCGTACTCAGCGCAATCAAGGATCCGGCGGCAAGCCACGATCTGAAGATTGCATTGAACGACGCAAACGATGAGGTGCGCTGGTACGCAGCAATTGCGCTCGCGCAGATCAATGATTCGGCCGGAGCGGACGTCCTGATGAAGCTGATCGATCACGCTTACGTAGACCAGCTCCAGGGATTCGCACCCGACCAAAAAAGCCAGTTGATGATTAACGCTGTTCGATGTTTGGGACTACTGAAATTTGAACCTGCTAAGGATAGAATACTCGCGCTCAGCCAGACCGATTCTGACTTAGCTGTGCGAGATGCTTCATTGGAAGCACTGAAAAATTATTAATTCGTTATTCGATAATCTTGGGAGTCTTCAATGAGTAAAGAGGAAACAACCACTGCCTCACCGCCGGCGCCCCCAAAGCCGGCGCCAGCGAAGCCTGCAGCGCCCACCCCCAAGGCGCCTATGCCGCGCCGCTCTTTTCTTTCCTGGATGACCTTGGCGTGGACCGCTTTCACGGCATCGATGCTGGCAGCACTGACGGCGACCGGCCGATTCATGTTTCCGAATGTTCTTTTCGAACCTCCTCCAACATTCAAAGCCGGTTTTCCGAA
>DATFXZ010000788.1:0-2008 GCA_035315305.1 Terriglobia bacterium
TGGTCTGTCGCGAACGTGGTAGGGTGCAGTCTCTCGGCTAGGACCGGAAGCATGAAGCGACGGCAGTTCATTGCGCTTATTGGGGGGGCAGCCGCATGGCCAGTCGCAACACGCGCGCAGCAGCAGCCATCACCTCCGACGCGAATTGGTTTCCTGCCGCTGGGATCGCCGTCCAGTGGTTCTGATTTGTCCCTGGTTGACGCATTTAAAAATGGTGTTCACGACGCGGGCTTGCTGGAAGGGCGCGACGTAATGCTCGACGTCATTTGGACGCAAAATGTACACGAGTATCCGGAAGAAGTGAGGGAGTTGGTACGGCGAGGTACCGCAATCTTGGTAACGGCAGGTTCGAGTGCGTCCGCCGTAACCAAACAACAGACATCGACGATCCCGATTGTCTTCATCAACGTCGGCAATCCGATCGGGATAGGACTGGTCAAGAGCCTCCCTCATCCTGGCGGCAACGTCACCGGCTTCGCCGACGCGGTTGCGGACTTGTCTGGCAAATTCCTCGACATCGCCAGAGAACTCGGAGGTCCGCAAGCGCCGATTGATTACCTCTGGCACACGGCATGGGAAGACGGACAACACAGGTTCTCGTTGACGGAACAGGCAGCGCAGGCGGCGGGGATGACGCTTCGGTCAAGACCTCTGAAGGACATCGATGACCTGGAGCCTCGACTCGCCGCAATGAAATCGGATGGCGCGACCATCGTGATTATACAACCTGGCCCATTTACCCATCGCTACCGCAAGCGGATTTTCCAAGGCGCAACGAGCATTAAATGCGCTACAATATACGGCTTTCCGCCGGTGGCCCAGGACGGGGCGCTGATCGCATATGGCCCCGACGCGATAGAGATGTATCACGCCGCAGGTCAATACACCGCTCGCATCGTCAATGGTGAGAAGCCAGCCGATCTTCCAGTTCAGGAACCGACACATTTCAAACTGATCATCAACTTGGCCACCGCGAAGGCGCTCGGCCTCAAGCTACCCACCACCCTGCTCGCGCGAGCCGACCAGGTGATCGAATAACACGCCGCTTCCCGCCGCCCGGGTCCGTCGAAGAACAGGAGGCGTGGCCTCGTTGTGCGAAACCACAACGGGCAGGCGCTCGCGGAGGAACCCGGCGGAAAGCAAAAGCAAGCGTTGAGTTTTGCTGCGACGCAGCGGACCGGGCGCGCCAAACATTCACCCTAAGTTCATTTTTGAACGAGATGAAAATTCGGTTAGTGAGTGGCCGGGGGCGCGAGGTCACCATGAAGAGCCCTTTAGTCATTGTCCTCGTCGCGATTGCGCTCGTGGCTGTCGGAACGCTGGCGGTCATGAACAACGCCTGCAAGAGCAGCCAACATGCGTGGTGTGCTCCTATGTCCGCCATGCGGCATCATATAAAAACTGGCTGAGTTCCCCAGGCCGGCGCGGAATGTGTTCTACGTACCGGAATTTGGATTTGCTATACACCGAAGATTAGTGGATTTGTTGTGCTTTTGGCACGCGTCAAGGCTCGCATAGAAACAATCGAGATAGCCGTTCACTGCAGTTTCTTTGCAGTACTTACCCTTCCCCGCTACGTAAACAGAAGTATTGTCGGCGTGGGCGGTCACCAGTGAGATGCCGCCAATGAGCGCGGTGAAGACCGCCATTCGGGCTAGAATTTTCATAATGTTATCAACCGTTTTCTCCCAGCAACACACGCTTAACCACAGTGGCCAATCGAATCTTTGATCCGAATCAAACTGCACTATCCTTTGCGCGCCCCTTAAATGTCTTCTAAAAAGATGCCCGAACGCCGCTTCCCGCCGCCCTGGACCGCCGAAGTAACCCCGAACTGTTTCATCGTGCGGGATGCCAACGGTCGGGCATTGAGCTACGTCTATTACGAGAACGAACCAGGACGGCGATCAGCGGCCAAGCTGCTCAGCAAAGACGAGGCGAGAAGGATTGCGGCGAACATCGCGAAGACGCCCCATTCTTTCAACTGTCCACATGGGACAGTTGGTCT
>DATFXZ010000789.1:0-10417 GCA_035315305.1 Terriglobia bacterium
GCTTCGAATGACATCCGGACTGTCGAAATTCAGATCGGGTTGATGGTGATAGAAGCGGTGCCAGTAATATTGGTTTGCGACCTGATCCCAGCTCCAGTTCGATGCTTCAAAATCTTTGAAGATGATCCGCGCATCCTCATATTTGTCGGTGCTGTCGTTCCACACATAGAAATTGCGGGCCGGACTTCCTTTTTTGGTTCTGCGCGCGCGCTGGAACCATGCGTGTTGGTCGGACGTGTGGTTTAACACGAGCTCTGTAATCACTCGGATGCCGCGGCGGTGAGCTTCGCGAAGGAATGCTTTGAAATCGGGCAGCGTGCCGTATGACGGATGAACATTCATGTAATCTGCAGTGTCGTATCCGTCATCCTTCAACGGCGAAGGGTAGAAGGGAAGAAGCCAAATAGCGGTGATGCCGAGGTCTTGCAGGTAATCCAGCTTTTGAGTCAGTCCGGCGAAATCGCCGATACCATCATCATTGCTGTCAAAGAAGGCTCGGACATGAACCTCATAAATGATCGCGTCTTTGTACCAGAGCGGATCGTCTTCGAGTGGAAAGACCTCTAGGTCTCGCATGGCCTAGTTTTCGAATTCAGAAATCCTGGGGATAATTCCGGAACCGTTCCGGAATTATCCCCAGAATTTCTAAATTTCAAATCTAACTCTACTCCTTTCTAAATATGTGGGCCGGCATCTCATTGGGCCGCAACTCGACATAATTCCGGGAACCTTGCCAGGTGTACCTTGCTCCAGTTAACAAATCCACAAACCGATACGGACGTCTCGCGTCTATTCCCAATTCCTCCATAGACAACTCCAAAATACCGGATTGTTTCCAGACTGGATCCAGGTTCACGACTGTGACGATGACATTCTTTTTATCCGTAGTGTGCTTGCTATAAACGATCAGTTGCTCGTTATCGATCGCCTGGAAGCGAAGGGTTGCGTTCGACTGTAACGCCGGATTTTCCCGACGGATCGCGTTTACGCGCGAGATAAACGGCCGCAGACTCACGGGATCGTGAAAATTGCGGTTCTTGATCTCGTATTTCTCCGAGTTCAAATATTCTTCGCTGCCCGGTTCTCGCGGCACGTTTTCGCCGAGTTCGTACGCCGGACCGTACAGCCCATAGTTGGAACCGAATGTTGCAGCCAGCACGAGCCTGACCATAAATGCTGGACGTCCACCTCGTTGCAAGTACTCGTGAAGAATGTCGGGCGTGTTCGGCCAGAGATTCGGACGGAAGAATTCGCGCACTTCGGTTGCAGTCAATTCCATGAAGTAGTCTGTCAGTTCCTTCTTCGTATTTCTCCACGTGAAGTACGTATACGACTGCGTGAACCCGAGCTTGGCAAGGCGGTACATGATATTGGGCCGTGTGAACGCTTCCGAAAGGAAAATCAGACTATGATTTTTCTTTTTAAGATCGCGAATCATCCACTCCCAAAAGTCGAACGGTTTCGTATGCGGGTTATCGACTCGAAAAATACGCACACCCTGCTCGATCCAGAATTCGACGACCGACTTCAACTCTTGCCAAAGCGACCGCCAGTGGGGTGAGTCAAATTCGAACGGGTAGATGTCTTCGTATTTCTTAGGAGGATTCTCCGCGTACTGAATGGTGCCGTCCGGCCGATGCCGGAACCACTCCGGGTGTTCTTTTACGTAAGGATGATCCGGGGAGCATTGATAAGCCAGATCGAGCGCGATCTCGATTCCCTTCTGCTCTGCCGCGTGAACGAGATGACGGAAGTCTTCGAGGGTGCCGAGGTCCGGATGTACAGCTTTGTGTCCCCCTTCCTTCCCACCGATTGCCCAAGGACTTCCTGGTTCCCCCGGTTGTGCTTGGCGTGAATTGTTTTTGCCTTTCCGGAAAGCCGCACCGATCGGATGAACCGGAGGAAAATAGAGTACGTCGAAACCCATGTCCGCAATTTGGGGCAGTATCGCTTCGCAATCTTTGAACGTGCCGCACGAGCGCGGAAACATCTCATACCACGTGCTGAATCGCGCCTTTATCCGGTCGACGGTGACTCGCAGCTCTTTATAGTGAGTCGCATTTGTTCGATCAGGATAACTGGATGCGAGGGCAGCCAACCGGTCGTTGATTTCCTCAGGATGCAGGTTGCGCGCCGCAAGCTCTAGTTTTTGCGCGTCATCACCGCTCGCGCGTTCAGCCGCAGAGTTGAGCAGAGCTTTGCCGATCTGCAGGTCAACGGTTATGTCCTGTCCAGCTGCGATTCGTTTTAGGAAATCTTTGTACCAGGTTTGAAACGGGTCGATCCATCCGGCGATCGTATAGATATACTGCCCCAGGTCATCGACGGGGAATTCCGCTCGCCAACGATCGTTGCCGAGCGCATCCATCGAAATTTCCGACCACGCTTCGTCGCTCTCGCGCCGATACCGAACGACGGCTTCGACGGAGTCATGTCCGTCGGCGAAGATATCCGCTTCGACGACAACGCTCTCGCCGATGACGCGCTTAATCGGAAAACGCCCGCATTCAATTTCCGGTTGAACTCCTCGAATGACGACTCGCTGCGGAGGTAAATCCGTCATAACTTAAGAGCGTACCACGCACTGTTGCGAGTGGGGCACCCCCCACGAAGCATGAAAATAACATCGCTTGACCCTGACCTTAGGTCAAAGCTCACCATGTCGCGGAGGGGACGATGAGCAGGTTGTATCAAATCCACGAATTCGCTGACTCGCCGGCGTCACGGTTAAGGCCCTGCGTCACTACGATCGGCTCGGTCTATTGAAACCTAGGCGAACCGCGCGCGGATATCGGATGTATGCCGAGCGTGACCTGGAGCGCCTCGAACAAATCATCGCCCTCAAGTTTCTCGGAGTCCCCCTGAAGCAGATCAAAGTCGTGCTGGATCGGCCTGCGCGCGCATTGTCGGAGACCTTGCGGTTACAGCGCAGGGCACTCGAGGAGAAGCAAGAGCTTCTGTGTCGAGCGGTCCGCGCGATACGAATGGCGGAAAAGGCTATCGAAAGAGGCAAACCAGCCGATGTGGCCATTCTGAAAAGAGTCATTGAGGTGATCGACATGGATAACGATATCGAAGTGATGAAGAAGTATTACGCCACGGAAGAAGCATGGGAAAAGCACCGACGCCTCTACGAAGAAGGACCATCGCGAGAATGGCAGGAGCTGTACCGCGACATTAACGCCGTGCTCGGAGAGGATCCGGCCGCTCCCAAGGCACAGACATTGGCGGACCGCTGGCTGAAGTTGGCAGTGAAGGCCTACAACGGCGATCCAGAACTCCAAACCGACAACGGAACGGCCTGGATGGACCGCGAACACTGGCCGGCATCCATGAAGCGCAGAATCGCGGAGTTCAATCTCGAGAACGTTAACGAATTCATGCGGCAGGCGGTCTTATCCTCGCGGAAAAAATACTTCAGCAAAGAAGCTTGGGGCAAGCTGGTGGAAATGCGGATGAATCCTGCACGAATATCCGCGATATGGCAAAGCCGCGTTGATTTGTTCCGGGAAGTTGAATCGTTTCTCGGCAAGGACCTGGCAAACGAAACGGTGAAGGCAATTGCCGTGCGTTGGGGGGCTTATCTGGATACCGCCAGCGACGGCGATCCCGGTGTCAAAGCAGGATTGATGAACGTGTGGGCAGACCGCAAGAACTGGACGGCGACCTTACGCTGGCTCGAGGAAACGGGTTCAATGGTTACCGGCGAACGATTCGACACCGCTGCAGACTTTGTCGACAGGGTTCTAGCGTCGCCGAATGCACAAGTCCAGCAACCGTAGGCGGCTTTAGCCGGCGCCTACTTTCCCAACATGGAATACCGCTTCGTGTCGCGCATCGTAAGGGATACAAGCAGTGCAATTGCGATCACCAACGTAAGGTAGTACGAGAACCATGCTTCATGTCCAATGGACTTGAACCACAGTGCGATCGATTCGGCAGGTCCTCCGAAGATTGAAGTCGTGATAGCAAACGGCAGACCAACACCTGTGGCACGAACCGTGGTTGGAAACAGTTCGGCTTTTACTACCGCATTGATCGATGTATACCCCGCAATAATCATCCAAGCGGCTGCGATCAACAGGAAGGCGCCGATCGCACTAGAGGTTGTTTGCAGTGAATGAAGCAGCGGAATCGTGAAGATAGTTCCCATCGAGCCAAACCAAATCAAGAGAGGTTTGCGGCCGATCCGGTCCGACAGCGCGCCATAAATCGGCTGTAGACAAATCGCGAAAATAAGCGATCCTGCGCTTACCAGGGTAGTTTGGTTATCGGTCAGACCAACCGACAGCTTCAGGAACTTCTGCATGTATGTTGTGTACGTATAAAAAGCCGTCGTGCCTCCTGCCGTGAGCCCTACCACAATCAAAATCTGCCGTGGATGTCTGAAGAGAGCCTTAAGCGAGCTTTCATGTCTTACCGGCTTTCTTGCTTCGATGAACGCATCCGTTTCATGCAAACCACTCCGCATCTTGAGGGCAATGATCGCGATCATCGCGCCGATGACGAATGGGATGCGCCAGCCCCAGGCTCGCATCTGATCTGCCGTAAGAAATACTTGCTGTAGGAGAAGCAGCACGAGGATGGCGCAGAGCTGGCCGCCGATGAGAGTCACGTAGTGGAAGCTCACGTAAAAGCCGCGATGCTTTTCGTCGGCGACTTCTGTCAGATAAGTTGCACTCGCGCCATATTCCCCGCCGAGGCTTAAACCTTGAATAATACGCGCAAGGCCAAGGACTACCGGCGCCGCGGTGCCGATCACGGCGTACGTCGGTATGACCGAAATGACTAACGACCCAAAACACATCAGCAGCACTGACAGCATGAGTGCCTTTCGCCGGCCGTGATGATCCGCGACATGTCCAAAAAGCCAGCCGCCGATCGGTCGCATCACAAAGCCGATTGCGAAGAGAACAGCTGCATTCAGTTGCTGAATAACCGGATCATTACCAGGAAAGAACGAGTTCGCGAAATAGAGTGCAAAGGCGGTGTACGCGTAAAAGTCGTACCACTCGACAAGGTTCCCGACGGAGCCGATGAAGATCGCCTTCAGACGCCGGCGTACATCGGCGAACCGGAACTGATCAATTTCGACAGCAACTTCACTCATCTTTCCACGAATCGGGACCGCAAAGAACGGCCACGGAATCCACGGCTAGTCGTTACACTCCACTAGACGCTGAATCAAATTTGCGTTAAACAGAACACCGGAGACGGCACACTATGACACGATTCGGCGCAGCAACTATCTTTATTCTTTTGCACGTAACAATTAGGGTTCCAGCCTTGACGGCCGCGGTTTCCGGCGAAACCGTTTATCAGAAGCGATGTGCGTTGTGTCACGATTCCACCAACGCGCGCGTTCCAGCGCGGGACACACTGAAAAAGCTCCCGTCGGCGCGAATCCTTCGCACGTTGGACTTCGGAGTGATGATGAATGTGGCGTCGCCGATGACGCGCGAGGAACGCGAAGCCGTTGCCACATTTCTGGGAACTCCTGGAGGAGACGCAACTCCAACGGCCAAAAACCATTGTGCCGATCGCAATGTGAATTTGACGAGCATTCCCAAGGGATCGTGGAATGGATGGAGTGCTTTCCCCGAAAACACTCGCTATCAGCCACGCGAAGCTGCCGGTCTGACTCTCGATCAGATACGGCGGTTGAAATTGAAATGGGCATACGGTTTTGAAGGAGATGTGAACGTGATCGGCGCGCCGACCGTCGTTGGACGTTATCTCTTCGTCGGCAGCGCAAGTGGGGCCGTGCAAGCTCTCGATGCGAGATCGGGATGCGTTCATTGGATTTTTCAGGCAGATGGACCTGTCCGTTCAGCAATACTCGCCGTTCCTCTCGACAAGAACTCAACCAGGCATGCGCTCATGTTCAGCGATCTGACGGGTTGGTATTACTCGGTCGACGCGGCAACGGGACGCTTGCTGTGGAAGAAGCGCATCGAGTCCCATGACTCAGTACGGTTGACCGGCGCCGCCGCTGTTTATCAGGACATGCTTTTCGTACCGGCCGCATCGTGGGAAGAAACACGTTCAACGAATCCTGATTATCCGTGTTGCACTTTTCGTGGGAGCGTGACGGCGTTGCGTATCAAGGACGGAACCCAGGTGTGGAAGACGTACACCATCGAGGAGGAACCGAAGCAACTCGGAAGTGCTCAGGGCGTCGTCGGACAATGGGGACCCTCGGGAGCCGGCGTGTGGTCGTCACCCACTCTCGATCCGAAGCGAGGCGTTCTGTACATCACAACAGGCGACAACTTCTCTTCACCGGGCACCTCGATGAGTGACGCCGTAGCCGCGCTTGAAATCAAGAGCGGACGAATTATGTGGTCGAAGCAGGTGACTCCCAACGACGTCTTCAGCGGTGCATGCACCACAAAGCCGGGCGGCTGTCCGGGTCCTGATTTCGACTTCGGATCGTCAGCTTTGCTTCAGAAACTGGCAAACGGCCGCGAGTTGCTCTTTGCCGGACAGAAGTCCGGTGTGGTTTATGCGCTGGATCCGGACCGCAAAGGTGAAATCGTATGGCAAACTCGTGTCGGAAAAGGAAGCGCGAACGGCGGTGTGCAGTGGGGCATGGCGAGTGATGGACAGAAGATCTATGTGCAGGTGTCCGATGTTGCGCGGATCCGCAAAACAAATCCCGATCCGACGGATCCAAACACATCGATTCTCGACCCCACCCAGGGCGGTGGCCTGACAGCCCTCCGAGCTGAGTCCGGCGAGAAGGCATGGTACGCACCGCCCGCTCCATGTGGATCCAAGTCCGGCTGTAGTCCCGCGCAGCCCGGCGCCGTGACAGCGATTCCCGGCGCGGTCTTCTCCGGCTCGCTGGATGGACACATTCGTGCCTACAGCACCGAAGATGGTCACGTCCTCTGGGATTTCGATACGATCCAAACGTACGAAACCGTAAATGGCGTGAAGGGTATGGGAGGATCGCTCGATGGCGCCGGGGCGGTTATCGTCGGTGGGATGGTCTTTGTCAATTCGGGCTATTCGAAAAACGGCGGCTTGCCGGGAAACGTCCTGCTCGCATTCGCGCCGGAGAATTAACGCGAATTGGAGTTGAGCTAGGCTGTCGCCAGAAACTCGCGGAGAAGATTGGAGGTCACCCGCCGCCGGTAGGCTTCCGTTGAACGAACATCATCGATCGGACGTATTTCGTCCTGAATGGCTTCAGCCGCCTCTTCAATGAGCTCAGGTGTGAGCTGCCGGCCGCGAATGACGTTTTCCGTCTGGACTGCACGAAGCGTGTATGGAGCAACGCTGGCCAACACCATACGAAGGTCTTCGACGGTCTGATCAGCGCTAAGAAGGATTCGCCCCGCCAAAAGTGTTTTCGAGATCGCCTGGAACCGGCGTGTGCCGACTTTTCGAAAATACTCGCGCCAGCCGGATTGCGGCACTGGAAGATGAATCGCAGAGATCAGTTCGTTTGCACGGCGGTCCATTTGTTTGTAACTGTGGTAGAAGCGGGACAACGGCACAATGCGCCGTCCATCCTTACTTGTGAGTTCAATTTCCGCATCGTACGCCATCAACGCGGGTACGCCATCAGCGGCCGGCGAGGCGTTCGCGATGTTTCCGACCCACGTTCCGCGGTTTTGAATGGCTAACGCGCCGATTTCGCGAGCGGCCAATGCGAGCATCGGGAATTGCTGTCGCACGCTGCTGGTGCGGACATCACGATAAGTCGTGAGAGCGCCAAGAATAACAGACCGGCTGCCCGGCACGATCGGCTTCAGCTCCGGTAGTTGTTGAAGATTCAAGAAAGTACACGGACGCAGACTGTGCGCTTCAAGGTAAACCATGACGTCCGTCGCTCCCGCGAGCGGCACGATGTTGGCCTCGGCAGAAAGGGCATCGAGAGCTTCCGCGATTGAGTGTGGATTAACGACTTCGAAACTCATTTCGTCCCACCGCCTCAACGGATTTGAAGATTCGTGTATAACCGGTGCAGCGGCATTGATTGCCCGCCAGTGCTTCTCGAAGATCTTCGGCCTCGTCTGGGTTATTCAAGTAATACAACGCAGCCAGAATCATTCCTGGCGTACACATCCCGCATTGGGCGCCGCCGTTTTCCTGGAAAGCGTGTTGGAGAGGATGAAGGTTAGCGTCGTCCCCCAATCCTTCAATCGTTGTGATGCTTTTTCCCTGAATCTGACATAAGGGAACCATGCAGCTGAGCACCAGCAATCCATCCATGATTACTGCACAGGCGCCACACTCGCCTTCCCCGCATCCTTCCTTAGTTCCTGTCAGGTTGAGATCTTCACGCAATACATCGAGCAGACGCTTCATTGGAGCAGCGGACAACGTCTGGTTCTTACCGTTAACGACGAACGAGACTTGCATCATGTGCACTCACTTTCGCAATTCGGGGTCAGCCCCAAAGGACTGATCAAGCAAGGGGTCTGACCCCAATTCGATGTTTCGCATGATTCGTTCAGGAAGAAGCGGCACTTCGTTGATGAACCGGCCGCCTAACGCATGAGCAACTGCCGACGCAATAGCGGGCGCCGGCCCGTCAATCGGCATCTCGCCGATGCCTTTCGCAGCGTAAGGACCGGGATTGTTGTATGGAAATTCGACGAACTCGACGTGAATATCCGGTGTATCCGCGGTCGTAGGGATAATGTAGTTTGTGAATTGGTTGTTCTTCATCGCGCCGCGTTCGAGTACGACGTCTTCATAAAGGGCGAATCCGATTCCCTGAGCAATGCCACCTTCGATCTGCGCCGCAGCGAGCGCGGGATTAAGAACTCGGCCGCATTCCACCGTTGAGACGAAATTCGTGACACGCGCGCCATAGTCCGTCAGATCAACTTCCACTTCGGCCACGTCACAACTCCACGAGTATGCGGCGTATGCATCTCCGCGATAGGTGGTTTCGTCCCAATAGATATCCGGCGGCGGTTCGTACCGTACACTCACCACGAGTGTGCCGTGTTGCCTGAGGTATTGGCTGGCCGCGGATCGAAAATCTTCTGGTTTGTTCAGCCGGTGTCGGAGCTCCAACGCAGCGCGCTCGATGAGTTTTCCAACGATCATCGTGGTTCGCGACGCTACGGTTGGTCCACTGTCCGGCACCGTTGCCGTGTCCGGCTGATGAATGCGAACCAGGTCCGGAGAAATCTTGCAAGCCTCGGCAACTATCTGAGCAAAGACTGTGTTTGTTCCCTGACCGTATTCGACGTTTGCAGCCAACACCTCTACACCTCCCTGTTCTGTCAGCCGCAGTGATATTTCCGAGGCCAAGTGAACCTCGCCGCCCCCGGTGAAGCCGCTGCCATGAAAGAAAACGGATAATCCGATACCTTTACGTTTCTGCCCTCTATCCCGGTTTGCCTGCTCGTATTGCGAGCGCTTGTGCCTGTAGTTGGACAACTCCAGGGCGCGATCCATCAGGCATCCGAGATCGAGTTCGTCCTTGACGACTTGACCTGTGGGCATGCGATCGCCTTTGCGTAGAAAGTTCCGGCGACGGATTTCCGCAGGGTCCATTCCCAAGGCTTCCGCCGCCCGGTTCATATGCATCTCTATTGCGAAGATAGCCTGAGGAGCGCCAAAGCCTCGGAACGCGCCATGCGGCACCGAGTTCGTTTTTACGACGCGACTGCGGATTCGAGTGCAGTTGCATCTATACGGGCCCCAAGCGTGCAATGTCGCCCGGGACAAGACGACGGAAGAGAGTGTCGGATAGGCACCGCCATCGAGCACCAGGTCAATATCGAGCGCAACGAGCGTTCCGTCGCGCTTGAACCCTGCCTTGATGTGGGTTCTTGATGGGTGCCGTTTCGTCGTAGCCCACATGTCTTCGCGGCGGCCGTAAATCATCTTTACTGGCCGGCCGGACTTCCAGGCGAGCAGAGCGGCATGACCGGCAATCAGGTTCGGGTACTCTTCCTTCCCGCCGAAACCACCTCCAGTTTCAGTCTGTACAACTCGTATACGTTCCCTGGGAAGATTGAACAAAGGCGCTACGGCCTTTTGAACATAGAAAGGGCACTGCATCGAACCCCAGATCGTAACGCTCTCTCCAGGAATTGCAGTGGCGATGACGGCTTGCGGCTCGATATAGAGATGTTCCTGCGCTCCCGTACCGTACGTCTCTTCGATGATGACATCTGCATCAAGCCAGTTGTCCGATACGTTGTCACCTTCGATCAGATAAGATTTGAAGATGTCGTTTCGCTCGAGCGCCGCATCCATCGTAAAAACCGCCGGAAGTTCGTCAACATCCACTTCGATTTGATAAAGCGCCTTCTCGAGAAGTTCCCTGTCGGCATGAGCGATAAGTGCGATGGGTTCCGCGAGGTGTTGGATTTCTCGATAGACAAGAAACGGCTGTTCGGAATCGATCAGCGTGACGCCGTTCTTTCCAGGAATGTCTTCCGGC
>DATFXZ010000790.1:0-2889 GCA_035315305.1 Terriglobia bacterium
TTACCGTCGAAATTTTCCAAAGCGAAACCGATCGGGTCCATCATCCTGTGACAGCTCGAGCAGGCTGGATTGGCCCGATGTTCTTCCATCCGTTGCCGCATCGTTTGTGGACCCGCAGTGGGATTCGGTTTCAGCGGCGGCACATTGGGCGGCGGATCGGGTGGATGCGTACCCAAAAGGTTTTCGAGCACCCATTTGCCGCGCAGCACAGGCGAGGTCCGGTCCGAGTTTGACGTCAGTAATTGCACGCTGCCTTTTCCAAGCAATCCTCGACGGACATCGAATTCGCCTTTCAGATTCACACGACGGAATTGGGTACCGTAAACGTTTGGTATTCCATAGTGCGCAGCCAGACGTTCGTTAACGAACGTGTAATCGCCCGTCAGCAGCTCAGTCAGGCTCCGGTCTTCGCGCATGATGCTTTCGAAGAACATCTCCGCTTCTGTCCGCATCGCCTGGCGTAGATTGTCGTCGAAGTCGGGATAAATTGTTCCCTCGGGTGTGCTGCTCTGCAGTGTACGAAGGCCCAGCCACTGACCCGCGAAGTTCTTTACGAGTTCTTGCGACCGTGAATCGGCCAGCATCCTCCGAACCTGCTGTTCAAGCACAGTGGGATCTTTCAGTTTTCCCTGGCCGGCTACGTTGATGAGTTCATCGTCGGGAATATTGCTCCAGAGGAAGAAAGACAAACGTGATGCCAGTTCGAGATCGCTGATGCGGTACGCTTCACCGGGTTTCACGCCGGCAGGAGCACTCTCGCTGCGGAATACAAACTCAGGATGAGCCAAGATGAACTGCAACGCGTTTTCGATCCCTTGCTCAAATCCACCCTGTTCAGTGCCGCTACGATAAAAGCTGGTCAGCGTATCCGTGTCCGCATTCGTCAGCGGTCTTCGATAGGCTTTTCTTGCGATCCCTGTGAGGATTGTCCGTGCGCATGGCAACTCCTGCGCGACTGTGTCCGGCCTGCAGGTCAGAATCTTCTTGCGGCTTGCGGTTTCCTTGGCGGGCAGACCATTGAGCGGGCCCTGGATCGTAGTCTGGCTGATCTGCGGCGATTGCATGATGCCTTCGATCGGGTTGTCGTCCAGGATGCTTCGGCGGTACGACCGGTTGAGGAAAAGATGAGGAATATATGTGTTCGCAATGAACGCGAGTCCCACCGAATGCTGACCCGCTTTGACCGGAAGGCGGACTTCATTTTTTTCGGCCTGAACATTTGCTGTAAGGGGTATGTCTTTGCCGATTTGGTATAGCTTGACGCGAACTCCGTCGAGGGTGAGTTCAACCTGCTCGTTCTCCGAATCGCCGCCATACAGCGTACCGACGGTGTTCCTCACCGGAACCCACGAAATGATGTACTCGCCGTCCGCTGGGAAATAGTGATGAGCCAGGATGCCGCCCCGCGTTCCGAACGGTAAACCCTCTACCTGGTCTTCCTGAGAATAATCTTCCCGAGCGTAATAAGTCTTCCGGTTTGGGGCGGTTTCATGCCCCAGCGCCAGGCGGCTGAGTTTCGCCGCGGCGGAAACATATCCCTCGACGAGCGCCGGCGAGACTTGCAGGCCACTAACGACGTTGTCGAAACCGTAGCTGGAATCATCGGCCGGAAGGAAGGCCGCTGGGTCGATTTCCAGGGCCAATAGTTCGCGAATCGCGTTCGCATACTCGGTCCGGTTCATTCGATGGACACCCGGCGCAGGCAGTTTCGGGTTCACCGCGGCAGCCCGGTCGAGTTCAGTTTCAAGCGTGACGATGAGCTCGTTGTAATTTGCTCTGCTCGGCCGCGGTAAACCCTGCGGCGGCATCATGCCTGCACGAAGTTTTCGGACAACCTTTTCCCACGCCGCTGGATTTTGTTCAACGTATGCCGGGTCGAGTTTGTCCAAGGCTAATCCCCCGGTATTCAATCGTTGATTGTGGCAAGTCACACAATACTGATCGAGTAGCGAGCGTGAGGAAGACGGGGAAGGTGCCGCATTCTGGGCCAGAAGGCACACTGCGCTAAGGAGGATGATAACGGCGAACGTAGTGAGGTTTTTCACAGCTTCACGCTGTCGGAAAGCTATTACATGCAGGGAGAGCTGTCAATCTTGGGGACATGAGGGCAGCCCCCACGTCCCCAAGCAAGGTGGACTATTCAGAACATATACTTCAACGCAAATTGCAAGATTCTGGCGTCTCGTGCCAGTCGGAGGAGACCAAAGAATTGGTTATTCTGCGCCGTGCTCGGATTCTGCGGGCGGAAGCTGTTGGTCACGTTATAAGCTTCCGCGCGAAACTCCATGCGTTGCGCTTCTTTGATACGGAAGCTCCGCGACAGCGCCATATCAAATGACCAGAGCTTCGGACCTACTACCGTTCGCGGTCTCATGTTTCCTAGTCTCCCAGTTGGAGGCGCCCCGAAGGCGCACTTGTCAGCAACGACCAGAGCCGGATTGGGATTACAACCGGAGATGTTAAACCAGTTCGTAAGCGGGCGACCGGACGTATCCCCATAAACATTGGAAAGCAATTGATCTGCCGGCTGGCTTGCAGCAGCTGTTCCATTGCGGGCCGAATCTATGCCAGGGCCGGCAGTGACTGACAATGGACTCCCAGACTGTATCCGATAAATCGGGGCCAACTGCCACCCTGAAGCAAGTTTGCGCAAGAGGTCATTCTTGAAGGTCGGCATCTGGGCAACACCACTCAGGTTCAGAATCTGCCGCCGATCCGACGAGCAGTCCGACATGCCTCGATTGCGGTCGTTCACGAAAATGTACGTATTCAATGAGTCGTACAAGTTACCGTTCAACGTATCCTGGTCCGGCGAGATGCAATGCGACCACGTGTAATTTGCCGTGAACGTCAAGCCGTGCGATGTCCGTTTCCGCATGTCCAAAAGCA
>DATFXZ010000791.1:0-3515 GCA_035315305.1 Terriglobia bacterium
ACAGGCACGCCAAGCGGTGCGGAAGCTGTTGGCGCGGAGAAGCCGCCCGGAAAGGTGATTGCGGGAAAGCCGGTGGCGTTTGATAGCACGCCGTTCCGATCTACTTGATCTTCGCCAATCGGAACAACGAGCCGCCGCTGATGGGGATAGAGGATCGCGTCCAGGTTGTTTTGCGCAATGACGCTCATTACCGCTTGCCTTAAATTATTTCGGCGAAGCAACCGATCCTTGTATTCCGGATCGTTGATGCCATCAACTACTCGCTGATCTACTTCAAGTCCCGCCTTGAGCGAGCTGTGAAATTCTCCGCGCGCGATGAACTCCTCCAGCGTTTTCACCGCAGCGCGAGGTCCGAGCCTCGCGAGATAGTTGTTGAAAGCGACTTTCGTTTCGTATTCCGACACTTGAATGTTTCGGGTGAGGTCGTCGAGATTGGGAACATTGATGCGGATCATTGTGGCGCCGGACTCCGTCATCTTCTTTATTGCGGTCTCGGTGACGGCATTTACTTCCTGATGCACCGTATCGCGGCCAAAGAAGTCCATTAGCACGCCAATGCGAGAACCCTTCAGACCATCTCGATCCAGGAATGCTGTGTATGTCTTGGGGCTCCTCGCAACGCCAAAAGCGGTGATTGGGTCCTCCGGATCGTAACCCGCCATGACGTCCAGCATGCGCGCGGCGTCTTCTACCGTGCGAGTGATGGGCCCACCCTCGTCTTGGGTCGTGCTTATCGGAATAATTCCACGTCGGCTAATCAGTCCTCTCGTTGGACGCAACCCTACGAGGCTCTGTGCGGAAGCCGGCGACCGCACAGATTGCCCGGTGTCGCTGCCGGTGCCGGCGATGCCAAAGCTTGCCGCAATCGCTGCGCCCGTGCCGCCACTGGAGCCGCCCGGCGTTCGTGTGAGGTCATAGGGATTACGCGTCTGGCCGCCCAACGAACTTACCGTGGTTCCGCCTCGCGCGAGTTCCGTCAGATTCGCTTTAGCGAGTATCAGCGCACCGGCTTCGCGCAATCTCTTCACGACAAATGCATCTTGAAGCGGAACAGACTCCGCCAGCGTTAGTGAACCGCCGGTGGTCGGCATGTCGGCCGTATCGTAGTTATCTTTCAAGATGACGGGAATGCAATGGAGCGGCTTTAACGCTGATCTATTCGACGCATAGACTCGATCCATCTCTGCCGCCGTTTCCAGCGCTTTCGGGTTGATCGTAATGATGGAATTCAACGCCGGGCCTTTGTGGTCATACGCTTCGATCCGATTCAAATACGCCCGCACTACTTGAACGCACGTTAGCTCTCCTGCCGAAAAAGCCGAGCGAGTTTCTCGTATCGTCGCTTCCTCCGGCACGAAGTTTTGCTGCGCGGCCGGCACGCCCGTGATGAGCAGGGCAAGAACGAATGCGCTGCCAACGTGCGCCTGTCCCCGTATGCGAATGTTTTCGTTCTTCATTTTTTTGTTGCCTCGTGGGCGCGATCACTTGCGTACGTTACCCCTGATAGACCGTGTTGCCGCCGACAACGGTCCGAACGATTTTGATGTCCTTAATCTTCTCCTTGTCTACCGTATGCAAATCGTCCGACAAAACGACGAAATCTGCGAGCTTGCGGGGTGTGATGGATCCCTTGATGTTCTCCTCAAATGACGCGTAGGCGCCATTGAGCGTGTTGATCTGAAGTGCTTCATCCACACTTACGCGCTGATTGGCACCCCACGTCTTTCCGTCCCAACCCGTGCGAGTGACCATTCCCTGTATGCCCATCAGCGGAGCGAATGGGCCAGGACTGAAATCCGAACCCGCCGAAGCTTGAATGCCGGCGTCCAGAAGTGATCGGAATGCCATGCTTCGCCTCATCAGCTCCTCACCATAGAAGACGAACTTGTCCGTGTTGTAGTACGCGTAAGAAGTAAACAGAGCCGGCACGGCGTTTAAGACCCTCATGCGGCGAATGAGATCATCATTGATGAGCGTGCAGTGTGTGATCTTGGGCCGCGCATCGGCTCGTGGAAATAGTTTCTGCGCGCGTTCAACCGCCGTGAGCATCATGTCGATGGCGACATCGCCGTTCGCGTGGCAGTTGATTTGAATGCCCGCACGATGGACACGCTCCACCCACGCGTTCAGGTCGTCCTGCGTAGTGGTGATATTGCCTTGATACGGCGGCTGAATGCCGGGATACGGTTTGCTGAGGCCCATCGTCCGTTCCGAAAACGATCCGTCGACCGTGTGCTCCGACGTGGCACCAAACCGAATCCACTCATCTCCAAAACCAGAGGCGATACCGCTCGCGATCATCGACTCCAGCACGTTGCCGGAAACTTCAAAGCTGACTCGGTGTAGCAATTCGCCGCGTGCGCGCACGTCCTGCAGCGCGCGTAGATTGCCGCCTTCGTGATGCACACTTGTGAGTCCGTAACGGACGAACTGCTTCGATATGAAAGCAAGGCCGTCGCGGTCACGCTGTTCTCGTTGGTCCGCCGTGAAGGTCCGCCGGTTTCCGATGCGATCGATCGCGTTTCTGGCAAGATCGGTGACGCGTCCGGTCAAATCACCTGCGCGATTCCGGTCGTACGTGCCACCAGGCGGGTTGGGCGTGTTCTTGGTGATGCCGGCCGTCTCCAATGCCTTGTGGTTGTAGTAAGACGTGTGGCCCCCACGATGACGCACGACAACGGGATGATCCATTGAAACTTCGTCCAGATCGGAGGCGTCCAGTTCGCGCTTGTCTTTTACCTTGGTGTCGTCGAAGAAGTAGCCTTCGACCCATATTCCAGGTGGTGTCTCTTTCGCGCGCGTGCGGAGCTTTTCGATAACACTGGAGATGGTGACAAATTCCACTTCGTAGGGATTTCCGACGAGAACTTCATAAAGCAGCGTCGAGCCTGGCGCGTGATTGTGGCAGTCGATGAAACCCGGCACAATCGCCATCTGTTTCGCGTCATACATCTGCGTGCTCTTGCCGGCGATCGCCTTCATATCCGAAGTGCTCCCCACAGCAATGAAGCGGTCACCCTTGACCGCAAACGCTTCCGTCTTCGGATTTTGCGAATCGACCGTATAAACCTTTGCATTGAACACGACCAAATCCGGCTCCAACCCTGCTGTAGTTGTGGGACGGTTCGATTGTGTGCCGATCGCACCGGCTGCGCCCGCAGCCAGTGAGCCAATGAAGTACCTTCGATTCTGGGGTTGCTGCTTCATGTGACTTTCTCCCTGGGGAAAAAACTGAGGGGAACTGGGGAATTGCCGCCCCGTCGTGACGAGGTTCCGAGGCCCCGTAGTGAATTCCAGCGGTATCGCTCATGACCGCTTGCCCCCAACGAAACGTGCCACTGCGAGGCTGTGCAATATTCAACTGATGCCCAAGAGCGGTAAGTCCGATAGTTCATGAACGTAGCTCCTGAAAGTGCGCGAGTTGCCCGCTCAGGATACCGCTATATTGCCGCACTCGCTTGCGTTTCCTCATGCTCAATCTGCAGAACCCTGACCTTGACGGTTCTTCCCTCGAC
>DATFXZ010000792.1:0-2379 GCA_035315305.1 Terriglobia bacterium
CAAAAAACCTTCCTGACGAGGCCGAGCACGTGGGCGTCACGGATTGGTGCAGATTATGCGATCTATCCCCTTTGGGCGAGTTTCTACTTTGTCGGGAAAGCCGGCGACAACCCACGAGCGCGAGATACAGGGCGGATCGGAATCGAAGCGCTGATCGACGCGGACATCACCGTGAACGTACTGAAACTTGTAACGCAGCGGCCACGGCCCGAGAACAAAGGCGATAATGTCGGTTTTTTCAAGGGAGGGGACGCGTTTCCGTCAGGCCATTCGATCAAATCCTGGGCGCTTGCACGAGTGGCTGCTCGCGAATTTCCTGAACCGAAGATTATTCCGATTCTGGCTTATAGCGCGGCATCGGCAGTGAGTCTTGCTCGATTCGGGGGCCGAAGGCACTCCGCCTCTGATGCTGTTGCCGGTGCCGCAATGGGCTTCTTTATCGGAGATTTCGTTTACAACCATCACCACGCGCCATCGGAAAAATCGAAAGTATTGACCTGGCTTTCAGATCACGTGGACATCGGCTTTCAGGTTCAACACTGATTTCGCAGGTTGGAAATTCCCGAAACGCCTCGAAACCGGTGTCCTGCCTTTCTTGTCACGTAATCTGATTTTCCCGGCGACAAAACGTTGAGGTATTGCCGTAACGAAAGTAGGATCAGTGTTCCTACCTCAACACTGCAAGGAGACGTGATGCGTCGAAAACTTTTCGCTGTCCTGTTCCTTTTATTCGTTCCGACTTTTCTGGTCGCTCAAAACTCCACTGCTCCAGCGTCGCCTCCACAGTTGCAGGGCGGTCCGCCTCGCGGCGGACGCGGCGGTCCCGCGCTACCAGCGAATCAACCGGCGCCGCACGACGACAATCGGCACAAGGGCTTCCTCGAAATCGCCGAGCGTGGAAACATTGAGCTTCTCTTTGTCGGAGATTCCATTACCGATTGGTTTTCGAATCCTCGCGGACAGGCTCAGGCTCCCGCCGCGGGACTGGAAGTCTGGAATAAATATTTCTCCGAATTTAAGCCGGCGAATTTTGGAATAGCCGGAGATACCACGCAAGGTGTTCTTTGGAGGATGCAGAACGGTGAACTCGAAGGGTTCAAGGCAAAGCTCATTGTTTTGATGTTGGGAACGAACAACATCAACCGTAATCCCGCTGATGAAATCGTCGACGGTGATCGCCTGATCATCGATGAATTCAAGAAGCGCCAGCCGCAGGCAAAAGTTTTGGTTTTGGGCATTTTCCCACGCAACGCCGACCCAGCAAATCCACTGCGCGCAACGATCAAAGAAATTAATTCGAAACTCGAGACACTCGCCGATAACAACAAAGTCTTCTACATGGACATTGGGAGCAAGTTCCTTACTCCTGATGGGACGCTCACTACCGAAGTCATGGCGGATGGACTGCATCCAACGGCAAAGGGTTATCAGATCTGGGCCGACGCCATCATAGATAAGGTCCAAACACTGATGAAGTGACTAAGTGAGGCATTGCGAGTTTACAAAAAAATTAATATTCCTTCACCGGTGGATTACTTGACGGGGATTTGTTCAATCCGGCCGCTTGTCTTTCAATATTCCAGCTAGAGTCCGTACGGCAGGTTGTATGACTTCGAATGGATGTCCGCACGAAATCCGGATGTAGCTGCGATATTGTCTGGTCGGGGAAAACCATTCTCCGGCGAGAATGTGAATGCGCCGAGCAGCGGCCTGGTGTTGGATGTCGAGCCCGTTGTATCGATCGGGCAGCTGGATCCAAAGAACATATCCACCCTCGGGGCGGGTCACTCGAGTTCCGGCAGGAAAAGTCCGCAGCACTTCCTCCCTTGTTGCTTGCACGGATCGCCACAATGCCACGCGCAGTTTCTTCAGGTGTTTCTCAAACGCGCCGGATTCGAGGAACTCCGCAAGCGCCAGCTGCGTCAGGCGAGCATTCGCCACATTCGTGAAGCTTTTGAGCCGTTCCACTTCAGATTGCCAGCGGCCCGCTTGAATCCAGCCGAGATTGAAGCCCGGCGCAACGTAATGGGCGAGAGAAGAACACTGCAGCACGATGCCGTCCGTATCGAATGCCTTCAATGTGCGCGGCCGCGTGCTGTCGAAAACCAGCTCACCGAAGAGGTCCGACTCGATGAGCGCGATGCCGTGTTTTGCGGCAAACCCGACAATCGCGGCCTTGATCGCATCAGGCATGCAGCTGCCCAGAGGGTTATGGCATGACGAGGTCAACATAATGGCCTTCATCCGATGCTTTCTGGCCGCACTTTCGAGTCTTTCGAGATCCACTCCCGTGCGGGGCTGGTGTGGAAGCTCGAGCGCGCGCATCTGCAGCGCTTCGAGCGCCTGCAGATTCTCATAACACCCCGGACTTTCGACACC
>DATFXZ010000793.1:0-4415 GCA_035315305.1 Terriglobia bacterium
ACAGCATTATCTACGCATAACCCGTCCACAGCCTAGCGATTTCGGGCGAACGTTGAGTCCGGTCTATCTCATTACTGAACAAGACGTTCCGCCGCCGGCCGGGACATAGCAATGCAACGCGTAATCCATGACCATACGGTCCGCATTGAACCTCCAACCAAGCGTATGAATGGTATGTTTCATCCGTTTGATCCAGCCTCGCGGCAGGCCATCCTGATCACGATCGTAATAAAGCGGGATCACTTCGTCGCGAAGGACGCGGTATAGATCGTCCGCATCGCGTGCGTCGTGAACATCGGTCTGGGAGTGAGTCCGGCCGGATCCAATAGCAAAACCGTTCAAGCCATCGTAGGCTTCAGCCCACCAGCCATCCAGAATTGATAGATTCAGTCCGCCGTTCAAGACCACTTTCTGCCCGCTTGTTCCTGAGGCTTCCAACGGACGGCGCGGATTGTTCAGCCAGACATCGACGCCCTGCACGAGATGACGGCCCACGTTGATATCGTAGTTTTCGATGAAGACAACCTTGTCGGCGAAGTCACGCTGCCGTATCAACTCGGTGATCTGTTGCAGGACACGTTTCCCCGGATCGTCGCGAGGATGCGCCTTACCTGCAAAGATGAACTGAACGGGGCGTTTCGGATCATTTACCAGGTTAACCAGCTTTTCGATATCGGTCAGAATCAGATTGGCCCGCTTGTACGTTGCAAATCGCCGCGCAAATCCGATAGTGAGAGCATCCGGACTGAGGACACGCCGCACGCTGTCGGGCGGCTCTCCGCGACGCTTTTGCTGTTCGATTGCGCGTGCGCGCACGAACTCCAGCAATTGCGACTTCAGACTCAGATGTGTTTCCCACAACTCACCATCGTCGACGTTCTTTATGCCCTCCCAGATTCGCGCATCACTGCTATGCTCATGCCACCCTGGCCCGAAATGCCTGTCGTAAAGCCGAAACATCTGCGGAGCAAGCCAGGTCGGCACGTGCACACCGTTAGTGATATGGCCGATGGGGACTTCGTCTTCTGACTTGTCCGGATATAGTCCTGTCCACATGGCACGCGAGACTTCTCCGTGCAAAGCCGAGACCGCGTTTGTCCTGCGCGACAGTTTCAAACCAAGAACCGTCATGCAAAATTCTTCGTAAGGATTGTGAGGATTTTCACGGCCGAGTTCCAAAAGGCGCTCGTTTGAAATGCCGAGTGATTCCCGCAGCGGGCCAAGATGTTCCTCAATGAGACTCGCGTGGAATCGATCATGGCCCGCGGGCACCGGCGTATGAGTCGTAAAAACAACCTCACGCGAGACTCGTCGCACAGCTTCCTCAAAACCGACGCCTTCATCGTGCATTCGCGCGCGAATCGCTTCAAGCACCGCAAACGCGCTGTGCCCTTCGTTCAAGTGCAGAACACCAGGAGTGATCCCGATCGCTCTGAGAGCACGGAAGCCTCCAACACCAAGAAGCAGTTCCTGACGAATTCGAACACGCCCGTCGCCGCCGTAGAGACGAGATGTCAGATCGCGATCTTCCGGAGCGTTGCCCGTAACGTTTGAGTCGAGAAGCAGCAGATCGCAACGTCCAACTTTCAATCGCCAGACTCTAGCGCGAATCGGACCTTTTCGAGTTTCAATCTGCACTACGACGGGCTCGCCGTTGGTACCAATGGCAAGTTCCATCGGCAACTGGTTGACATCCGTTTCGAGATATTCCTCCTGCTGCCAGCCATTGCGATCCAACCGCTGACGGAAATAGCCTTGGCCGTAGAACAGGCCAATACCGATTAACGGAATGCCCAGATCCGAAGCGCTCTTGATGTGATCCCCCGCCAGGACGCCGAGTCCGCCCGAATAGATCGGGATCGATTCGTGCAAACCAAACTCAGCAGAAAAATATGCTACGGGACGCGGCCGCAAAACGCCCGCATGCTTTGCTCCCCACGTTCGATCGGCATCGAGGTATTCGCGGTGCCGGCGAGATGCGTAATTGATGCGGCTGTGCAACATGAGCTGTTGCGCCCGGCGCTCGATGCCGTCGAGCGGAATTTCACCGAGCATTGAAACCGGGTTGTGGTTGAGTTGCTTGAATCGCACTGGATCGAGGTCGTAAAACAAACTCGTTGAATCATGATCCCAACTCCACCACAAATTCCGAGCCAGAGACCACAGGCGCTCGAGTGTCGGAGCGATGAATCGATCGAGCGTCCGCGCCTCGCTTACCACCGGCGCTACTTGCGCCGCCGCGTCGACCAGCATACGGATCTCGTGATCGCGAAACATTCGGGCTTCTCTCGTCTGAAGGACGAGGACGCCTTGCAAGACGGCGCCATCCAAAACCGGGACGCCGAGGAATGATTGGTAATCATCCTCGCCTGCCTCGCGGAAGTATTTAAAGCGCGGATGATTTCTCACCTGCTGCACGGCGACGGGGCGAACTCCTTCTGCTACGAGGCCGGCGAGTCCTTCGTGAAGCCTCATACGCAATGTGCCGATGCATTGCGGTCGAAGACCGACCGTAGCAGCCAATACAAGCGTCGCTCGGTCGGGTTCAAGCAAATACGCAGAACACACGTCGGTCTGAAAACGGCTGGCAATCATTGCCACCACATTCATCAGTGTCTCGGCAGGCTTTCCGGCTTCGCTCGTGAGATTTCGGATTTCGTCGATTGTTAATACATAAGTGGCTTCGCGATCATCCGCGGTGGTGCTCATTTCTCCAGTCCTCTCTAACCTGAACCGTTCGGCCTTTCAAATTCTGACCGTCAAGGATCTTGATTGCATCGACGATACGGGTTGTGCTGCCCAGCGAAACGTACCCGAACGCCGGCGATACGCCGGCAACCAGGTCGCGTACGACATGCAATGAATGCACATCGAAACCCTGCGATTCAATCCAGCTGCGTAGTTCTCCGTCCTGACAGTCATAAGGGATGTTGGTAAGGAATAACCGCGTCATAAGCCTCCTTCCTGTAAGGGCAAAAAAAAACGTCTCGGAACTACAGAGTTCCGGGACGTCCTCGTCCTTCAATGACAGCGTCGTCAGCTTATGGCATGCGGTACCGCTCTGTACCTTAGACTATGCTTTTGTAAACCTGCGCCCCCCGCGGAGTCAATGCATTTATAGACGATTTCTTTGAAGGAAGGAGTAGCCGCGGATGACGCGGATGACGCGGATGTCCGCGGGCGAGTCATGCCCCGCGGCCATCCGTGTCATCCGCGTCATCCGCGGCTATTCTTTCGGTTTTTCGAAGTTGATCATCCAATTGATACCAAATTGATCTGTCAACATGCCAAAGCGGGCGCCCCAAAACGTATCCTGCAGCGGCATGGTGACCTGGCCTCTTTCTCCTAGTGCTTTGAAAACTCTTTCCGTTTCCGAAATGTTTTCAGGTTGAAGGCAGATCGCGAAGTTATTTCCCTGGCGGAACGGTGCACCCGGCGGTATATCGGATGCCATCAAAGTCTCTGTTCCGGTTGTAAGCCTCGCATGCATGATCCGGTCCTTTGCTTCCGTTGGAACGCCGTCCGGCATTTCTGCGAATGGCGCCAATTGCAGTTCGCCTCCGAGGCATTGTTTGTAGAACTGCATCGCTTCCCTGCAGTTTCCATCAAAGTTTAAATAAGTAAGGATTTGTTTCATGATTTATTCCAATGCAATCAGGCTAACGATTTAATGCTTCGATCCGAACCCGGAGCCAGTTTTCTCGTTACGAACAAAATCAGAGAACCAAAGGCCCACGGCACGAGCGAGCCGGCGATCGTACCTATGAACAGGTGTGCTGCAACGTGAAGCCAGGTCGCGCCGTTGGCGCCAAAGGCGTACTCGGGCGCACTGTAGATGTTGCCGGTACCGGTGACGATCGCCAGCACAATTCCCGAAATGATGACGAGCTGCGCTACGAGATTCAGGAGCACGAAGACGACGAGCAGCTGCTTATAACTGCCGAAGCCGCTGGTGTGCACTCGAACCGAGTAGTAGAGGACCGCGATCCACAGCAAACCTGTAACACTGATCCATTTCACCATAGAATTCGGCTCGCCGACGAGCGAGAGCGCCAGCCGGGCAATCCCGATGACAGGGATCAGGATGAGAAACAATTTTGCGAATGCAGCATAGTCCGATAAGGGTCTGCCAAAGATTTTCATCGAATTCTCCTTTTTTGATTCTCTGCTTATGAGTCGCGCGAGTGGGTCTCAGATCGACACGCAGTAAACGATTTTTTTTAGTGTTCGTGATTCGGCAGACCTGTAATTTCCATGACTGGACGAATCTCGATAGTGCCGAATCGTGCGACCGGAATGCGTTCGGCGATCTTGATCGCTTCGTCGAGATCGTTCGCGTCGATCAGGTAGTATCCGCCGAGTTGTTCGCGGGTCTCTGCGAATGGCCCATCAGTGACGAGTCCTTTGCCGTCGCG
>DATFXZ010000794.1:0-2995 GCA_035315305.1 Terriglobia bacterium
GGCACAGGCAGTCCGGGAGTAGCGTCCGGCCGGAAGCTGTTGGTCACGTTGTAGGCCTCGACGCGAAACTCGATCCGCTGCTTTTCCTGCAATCGGAAATCCCGCGACAACGCCATATCGAAAGACCAGGTATGCGGGGCACGGACGGTCCGTCGGTTCATGTTCCCGATCATACCGAGGGCAGGTTGTGCGAACGCATCCTTATTAAGCCAGTAGGTGTACGGACCTCCCGACTTGTCTTTGTAGACATTGGGCAGGATTTGATCCGCCGGTTGGTCAGCCACGGCCGTCCCGTTTCGTGCCGAGTCGAGTCCACCGCCGGCGGTGATAGACAACCACTGGCCCGTGCTGATCCGATAGATTGGAGCGAGGCGCCAACCCGAACCCACGATTCGCAAAGTCCTGTTAGCAAATTGCGGGCTCTCCGCCACTGCCGACAGATTCACCACATGACGACGGTCACTGCCACAGTTGGTGCGGCCTCGCTCCCTGTCGCCTACGCGAATGTAAGTCGCGGCCGGGCTGAGCAGCGAACCATTGAGATCATCTCGCTCTGAAGCGACGCAATGAGACCAGGTGTAATTCGAACTGACGGTGATGCCGCGGGCGGCACGTTTCCGCACATCCAGAAGCAGGCCGTTGTATTTCAAGCCGCCAACGCTTTGATATTCGGCAAGCGCTCCGACCAGGTGTCCAGTCTGTTGTGAGTCAATCAGCGATAAGATGCGCCGGCTGTCGGTATTGGTCGTCGTCGAACATGTCGCGCCGCTGGTCGTCTTAAATGTGTATCCTGGCGCGAAACAATTTCCATTCGCGTCGGCCGTTCCAGGAAAGTAGACCGCAGGGTTCAGCGGCGCGGTGACGAGCATGTGGATGACGTGCGTTCCGAGGTAGCTGGCCGAGGCAAGCCAATCCGTCCCGAACTGTCGCTGAACCGAAAGATTCCAGGTCTGAGACTGAGACGGACTCAGACGCGTCGGCATCACTGTGAATTGCCCGAACGGAGGAAACGTCGCGTTCGCATCGTAGACCGGCGGGAATGGGCTCCCTCCCGGATAACCAGCCCACGGCTCCTCGAGTCTTGGATTATTCCTGATGATATCCAGACCCCACGGCGGCGAGATCGCCGTCCACAGGTGCGCCTCCCCGTTGAGATAATCGTACCCAATGCCCGCCGACGCGCGTACCGAAGTACGGCCGTCGCCGTTCACGTCCCAGGCAAATCCTGCACGAGGCGCAACCACCAGCCAGTTGATGTCGCGGCCTCGCTTGCCCGGATAGCCTGGATCGCCCGGATAAAAGAAGCCATTCGGCGCATTCTTGAATACCGTACTGTGAGCACCTGCTGCTCGCCGCTCTTCGCTGAAGGTCTGGACGGTGCCGAACTTCAAAACATCCGGAAGATCGGGTTCCCAACGCAGACCGTAATTGAGCGTCCACCGCTGACTTACTTTCCATGAATCGGTCATGAAGAGAGCAAAATACTGATGTTTCGTTGGGTTTAAATTCGGCGTGGCCTGTTCGAATGTGCTCAACCGTCCGATGAGAAAATCCGCCAGCGCCGACCCCGTATGCGAACCCGTCACGGTAAACGAACCTGAAGAAAACACATTCCCATGGCTGTTGAAATCCCAATAGGCAACTGACCCGCCCAATCCGATCTGATGGGTCCCGCGCGTCATGCTCGCGTCGAGATTGAGGGATGTCGTAAACGTTGTAGCGTTGGAAAGGGTCTGGGTTCCGTCGCCTAGTCTGAAACCGCCCGGGCTCACGAGGAGTTGCGCGAACTTCGGAACGTATCCCGTATACAGGCCTTGCACGCCCATTTCAGCCATGTCGAAGAATTGCGGCGCGTGCCGGGAGATGTGCGTGAAGTTGGATACCAGCCGTCCCGATATCACGGTCTTGGGACTCAATAACCAGGTATCGCCAACCGCATAGGAGTATGCCCATTCATTCCTGTCGTTGCGGCTTACCGTCAAAAGGTTGTCTGGCGCCAGCTCGTAGGGTTGCGGCTGCTTGTAGTTATTGAACAGAATCCTCCCCATAACGGAATGACTCGCGTTGAGCTGCCAATCGCCCTTGGCCACGATCTGCTTCTCGTCAATGCGATTAGGAGTGCCGGAGGTTACAAGACCCGTATCGTCCTGCGCTTTCGGAAGCCGCTTCGCGATATTCAGCGCCACTGGACTCAACATTGAGGGATCGATGCGGTTGTTCAGGAATCCGGTCGGAGTGCCATCGACGGGAGAAATTGACCTCAGCGGCGCGATTTTCGTAAAGTCTCCGGCCAACATCGCCGGAGTCGGAACGAAGGATTGAGTGTTGACGGGATCCGAGCGAGTTGGGGTTCCCTGATAGCCTCCAAAGAAGAACAGTTTGTTTCGAACGACCGGCCCTCCAATCGTCCCGCCATATTGATTGCGCTTGAGCGTGCTGTGCTTTTTCTTGCCCGTTGCCGGATCCACGGCTGCAAAGTATTCCGTGGCGTTAAACAAATCGTTGCGAACAAATTCGAATACATCGCCATGGAACTCGTTCGTTCCCGACTTGGTCACCGCATTCACCTGGGCGCCTGCCGAGAGACCTTGCGAGGCTGCAAGGCCGCTGGTTTCCACCTTGAACTCTTGCAGCGCGTCCGGAAACGGAAGGGGCAGACTCAAATTGTCATACCGGTTCGTGTGCAGCGCGCCGTCAAGCGCATAAGCGACGCTGCCGGCGAGGCCTCCAGCCACCCGAATATCGGCCTGGTTCTGCATACCTCGAGTCGACGACACCGCAGTCTGGACAGCAGCGCCCGCTAGTGTGATCAACTCTGTCACATTGCGTCCATTCAGCGGTAGTTCGAGGATTCGCTGGGTTTCCATGAGCTGGCCGACGCCCACATTGCGCGTTTCAACGAGCGCCGCATTGGCTTGCACCTCGACAGTTTCGGTGACCTGCCCGACTGCCAGCGCAACGTTGATTACAGGATTGGCGTTGACGTCCAGCACGA
>DATFXZ010000795.1:0-6419 GCA_035315305.1 Terriglobia bacterium
TTTCCTGCGCGACGGAGAACGCATACGCTAGCGCGTCTGCAGTACCGTCGGAAAAATCCGTCGTCACCAGAATTCGCTTGAATCGTGACTCCGTCCACGGTTGCTCACGCGCCGCGCTCATCGTGACAAGCGGGACCGGGATATGCCGCAACAGCTTCTCGGTCGTTGATCCCATGAACCATCGCTGAACGCCTCGTCGCCCGTGCGTCCCCATCACGATAAGATCTGGTTTCACCAACTCGATGTCTCGCTTGATTTCATCGTACACGTCGCCTATCCGAACCTCCGGTTCAGCGACGACGCCACTTTCTTTCATTCCTGCGATTAGCTTACTCATCTCCGCCATTGAGCTCTCTTCCATTGATGCCACAATCTCAGCAGCATCGATCGCGTACTCATACGCGCCCGCCGCTATAGGCGTGATTACATGCAGAAGGCGGATCGTCGCCTTATAGTTGGCCGCAAGCCCTGCCGCATAACTTACAGCGGCATCCGAAGCCGGAAAGAAATCTACCGGAGATAAAATTGTTCTGACATTCACCATAAATGCCGTAACCTCCGTGTCACGCTCATTGCAACTGGTCTTCCGCATTTAGCGATGGAATTGGCAACGCAATAACCCCCTTGCGGCAAGAGGGTGCGTGCCATGCTGTCAGCCAACGAATACTGCGGCTTAATGCTCTGTTCAAACGTCTCGAACCGGGCTCTGGAAGGGTGACGCAGTTGTCACTATGTCAAACGGCTCGGTGGAGACCGTGCGCACGTACTAGACGAGTACATCGACAGTCGACGCAATGACGCTACCGGCGAAAGCTCGCTCCACGGCCGCTTCGGCTATGTGCTCTATCGGAGGACGGGACTCGGGTAAAGCCGTCGTAGAAATCCACCAGCTGATTGGTGAAATTGGTTTCAGAAGCCGGCCCGTGGCCCCGCGCCCCAACAAAAATCGTGTCTGCTCCCGTAACTTCTGCCGCAGTGAGGATCACTTCGCGGGGATCTCCGTCAACAACATGCGTGGTAGCGATTAGCCCCGCGCGTCGTAAAGCGTTAGCCGATTCCGCAGCAATATTTCCAAGTCTGAACCGCAACCGTTTCAGCCTCACGAATCACTGAGTACGCGGGTTCCTGAGCAAAGGTGCTTGCTTCCAAGGCCGCCGTCACTGGAGCAAGTGTTTGGACAGCCGAAATAATCTGTGCTTCTGTCTTCTCGGGCCAACATCGAGCGGTGGCATCTGGACTACCGAGAGTCGGATCAAGGAATCTAGAACCGCGACGCCGTTACTAAGTTTCGTGTAATGAGTTTTCGGGATTAATATATCGAACACTGTATGGGACGGTATCGGAATTCGCTTACCAAGAAACGCATTGAAACGGAACAGCTGCGCGTGAACAAGCTCGAAGAGCGGTGCCGCAGACTGGATGAAAAGATCGAGTCCACTTCACTCAGGCTGGCAATACGCTCCATTTTTAATGTCGCCGATGAGCGACTTCAGCAGGAAGTAATGGGAATGATGCTTACCGCATTTCGAAACCCGCGCAAACACACGGCGATTTTGCGCGAATTTCATTTGCTGCTTGAAAGGCCCGACGTCCGCGCCCTAATTAAATTCGGACCACGCTGACCACCAACGCTTCTCCGCAATTTACAGTACTCTTCTGCGGAATTTTCCCGATTGTGCCCGCCGAAGACGCTACTCATCCTTAGGAGTTGACTCCAATCAGTCTGCCCCGAGGTATGCCGATCGGACATGGAGTCTGGTCATGTCGCACTTCAAATCAGCCGCCACTATAACCCGCGATCCGGCAGCTGGAAGCGTCGCATGTTCCTACGATGAAAGTACGGTCGTTCGTTAATCGACCGGTTCAGCGCGAGTGAGGACAACATTGCTATGCTGAAGTTATGGTAGATGGCGAATACCGGGCTCCCGATTCCACGCCGTCTGGAGACGGGAACGAGAAGGATTTATATGGTTCTGAGGCACACATCGTGGCCACAAATGAACCGTGCAAGCGAGAGGTGACTAAAAAGCGAACTCCAACAGACCAAGGACGTTTCGTTGTTGGCATCGGCGCCTCGGCGGGAGGGCTCGAGGCGTTGGAGGAGTTGGTAAAGAACGTAGAGCATATCAACGCAGCGATCGTCATCGTGCAGCATCTTTCCCCGCATCATACGAGCGTGCTGACGCAGTTGCTCGCCCGGAACAGCAAGATCGAAATCGTAACGGCCACTGATGGCACCGTCCTGGAGGCAAACCGTATTTATGTAATCCCGCCAAATGCCGATCTCTCGGTATTCCACGGAATACTCCACATCACTACGCCCGGCAGCAGCCCTCACTTTGCAGTCGACTATTTCTTGCGCTCACTCGCTGAGGATCAGGGACCGCACGCGATAGGCGTCATATTGTCCGGGACGGGTACGGATGGAACATTCGGCCTTATGGCCATCAAAGCTGCTGGAGGCATTACTTTCGTCCAGGAGCCTTCGTCCGCGAGATACGACGGCATGCCTCGAAGTGCCCTGGCAAGCGGGACCTCAGACTTCTGCCTTACGCCCAAACACATCGCCGAAGAGCTTGTTCGGATCACCAACGATCGAAGGCTCCGACGTCCACCTCCGTCTCTCGAATTCGGGCAGAACGGCCGCGCCGAGTTCGAGAAAGTTTTGATGCTCATCCGTTCGGAGTTTGGAAACGACCTCACGCTGTACAAGACGGCGACATTGGACCGCCGGATTGAACGGCGAATGATGATGCACAAAATCGGGCAGCTCAAGGACTACGTCAGATTTCTTCAATCCAACCGCGACGAGCTCCGGACTCTCTACAGGGACATGCTCATAACGGTGACCAACTTCTTCCGCGACCCCGAAGCTTTCGAGGCACTCAAAACCGAGGTCTTCCCGAATATCATCCAGCGTCGGAACAACGATGAGCCCATCCGCGTCTGGGTGCCTGGATGCGCTTCGGGTGAGGAGGCATACTCGATTGCGATCTGCTTGTTCGAGTTCCTGGACGAAAAGACGCCGGGCAGAGGCATTCAGATTTTTGGCACGGACATTGATGAGGATTCCATTCAGCATGCACGTCGTGGGGTTTACGCACAGAACATTTCCCTCGACGTTTCCGGCGAGCGGCTCAATCGATTCTTTACTAGACAAGACAACAATTATCACATCTCGCGACGCATCAGGGATGCGGTTGTGTTCTCCAAACAAAACATCCTCAAGGATGCGCCGTTTTCTCGCATTGATCTGGTGAGTTGCCGCAACCTTCTTATTTATTTACAGCCCCTGGCGCAGAAGAAGGTCGTCAGTGTGCTCCACTATGCGCTTATGCCGTACGGGTTCCTTTTGCTTGGAACGTCCGAAACCGCCGGTGACGATCCCGAGCTATTCTCGTTCATTGATCGTAAGTACAAGATCTACTCGAAAAAGGTCGTAACGGCGGCGTATACCGGCTTCGACGTCAACTTCGGGGTACCGGAGCTGCCCCAATTGCGTCATCCTCCACCAGCCGTCAGGCCGAGCCTCAACCTCCAGGGACTCGCTGATCGTCAGGTGCTCGATCTCTATGCGCCGCCCGGTGTAGTGATCAACGATATGTTGGATATTCTTCAATTCCGCGGCCGTACAGGGAACTTCCTTGATCCGACGCCAGGTAAGGCAACTTTCAATATCCTCAAACTGGTCCGCCCGGCCTTCCAAATCGATCTCAAGAGGATCATTGAAGAGGCAATCTCCAAGCAGGTACGTGCGAGCTGCGAGACCACATACGACGACGGTGGGACACCGCGTATCGTGAAGCAGGATGTAGTTCCGCTCCAAGACCCCGAAACAAAGACCCGCTGCTTTCTCGTTCTGTTTCATCAATTACCTCCTCCTAAAGAGGTGCCCGTCATACCCGCCGGGGTGATCGAAAACAAAGTCCTGCACCCGCTCACACAACGAATACGGGAACTCGAAGGTGAGCTGGCGATGACAAAGGACTATCTCTATAGGACGAACGAAGAGAAGGAGAACGCGATCGAACAGCTGCAAGCCGCCAATGAAGAGCTTCAGTCTTCCAATGAGGAGCTTCAGAGCATCAACGAGGAGCTTGAAACTTCGAAAGAGGAAATGCAATCAACCAATGAGGAACTGACAACAGTCAATGAAGAGCTTCACAACAGGATGGCTGAACTCCGTCAGAGCAATGACGATCTTCATAACGTTTTGACCGGGATCGACATCGCCATCGTCATTGTTGGCATGGATCTTCGGATCCGCAGATACACAGCGGCTGCGGAGAAGTTGTTCCAACTGGTTCCGGCTGATATCGGGCGCCCGATTGATGTCATCGATTCATTCATCGAACCGAACAAGGTTCGGTCTAAAGTGAGTTCTGTGCTTGAAACTCTCTCCACACTGGAAGAGGACGTCCTCGCAACGAACCAACGCTGGTTCGCCCTACGAATCACCCCCTACCAAACGCTGGACCATTCAATCCGGGGTGCGCTCGTTGCACTGACGGATATCGACATCCGCAAGCGGGCGAGAGACACGCGTGATGACGTAATAGCGTATGCCGAAAAAAAACGCATTGATTCTCCTTTCGATCGAAGTGGATCGTGAAATACAGGAGGCCGGCGATGCCTCGTGAGAACATTGAAAACATGTCAAAGGAGGAATTGGTTCGCGAACTTCATAAGGTTCAAGTCGCACAAGGCCGATTGATGGCGGATTTGGACGATACGGATCCCAAGCGCGTCATGTATGAGCTTGAAATTCACCAGATCGAGCTTGAAATGCAGAACCGGGACCTACAGGAGTCCCAACAACACCTGGAGGAGTCTCGGTCCCGCTACGCCGACCTATACGAGTTCGCTCCAGTTGGCTACTGCACACTCGATCCCGAAGGTTACATTAAGGAGATCAATCTTACAGGCGCGTCGCTTCTGGAAATGCCAAGGGAGACGTTGATCGGAAAGTCTTTTCGGGCGCTCGCGCCAAGCGAAAGTGCAATTGAGTTCCAGGCCCATATGAAGCGATGCGTCGAAGAGAAGGCTCGTGTCACCAGTGACTTGAATTTCGTTCTCAAGCGAGCAGGACGCCGCGTTCTGCGGATGATCTCCGAACCGGTGAGGCACCATAGCGGAGTAACGGTGGCTTATCGTATGGCAATGATCGACGTCACCGAGGAAAAACGGTTCGAAGAAGAGCTTCGGCTTCTTTCCGACCTGGGAGCCGTATTTGTCTCTCCACTCGAATATTCTCAGGCGCTCGAAGTGGCCGCTCATGTTCTCGTACCGAACTTCGCCGACCTCCTGAAGGTAGACCTCCTCAACGATGATGGCCGGATGGAACGCGTCCTTGTATTATTTGCCGACCCTCATAAACAGCAAACACTCGCTGAGCCGATGAAGCAATTCTATCCGCGCCCAGGGTGGAAGACCGCCCAGGCCAGTGTCATCGAATCAGGTAAACCCATGCTTCTGACGGAGGTGCCCGATATCGTCCGCGAAAGGATGGCGCACGATGATGTCCATGCCGGCCTGCTGCGAGCAGCAGGTATCCGGTCGATGATGGTCGTGCCTCTTACTGTTCAGGGCCGGACGTTCGGTGCAATCACCTTTGCGGCCGCCGAATCTGGGCGGCTCTACTCTCCGTCAAACTTTCAGCTCGCCCGAACAATTGCAGGCCGCGTCGCTCAAGTCATCGACAACGCGCGTCTCTTTGCCGGGAGGAAAAAGGCAATTTCGGCGCGGGACGCGACTCTTGCGGTCGTGTCCCATGACTTGGGAAATTCGCTGAATGCCATTCAATTGAAAGCCCATCTGATGTTGCAAAGTTCGGACCCTCAGAGTCACACGGACGCCGCTTTCCTCCACCGCAGAACAAACGAGATGGCCCGTCTCATTCAGGACCTGCTTGATGTTTCGAGTATCGAGGCCGGACGGCTTCGCGTCGAAAAGACACGGCAAGCCGTGCGTCCCATACTGAATGAAGTGCTCGAAGCGTCGGGACAGCTGGCCGCACAGAAATCCTTACGACTCGAGGGTGAGTTCGCCACCCGAGAGAATTTAGACATCGACTGCGATCCGATCCGGATTCGACAGGTTCTCACAAACCTGATTGGCAATGCGATCAAATTTACGGAACCCGGGGGATGGATTCGGGTTCGAGTCGAAGCACGCGGCAACGAAGTTTGTTTTTCGGTAACCGATTCCGGTCCGGGTATTCCGAGTGCCGCTCTGCCTCACGTCTTTGAATTTTTTACGAGCGCCAGCAAGATCGCCCGAGGGGGGACCGGTCTGGGACTCTCCATCGCTAAAGGAATTGTTGAAGCTCACGGAGGCAAGATCGGGGTCGATAGTCAGACCGGCATGGGCAGCACGTTCTACTTCACACTGCCACTCGCACCCTCGGAGTTACAGAAACC
>DATFXZ010000796.1:0-4834 GCA_035315305.1 Terriglobia bacterium
TCCCTTGCCGGCAGTGTGGCCTTCCAGATTCCAATCCGCTGTGTTCAGGGCTTGCCAAACTCCGTTCAGGTTGGGTTTTCCGTCGGCAGTCCGGGGCGCACGGTAAGCAGGAGCCTGAGCGGTGCCGAGTATCGCGAACAAAAACACGATACTCGCGGCTACGCTCGCAATCACAGCATTTCTCGATTGAGTCCGCATGACGGTTACGCTCGCGATCGTCGCATCGCTAAATGCACTTGGGATAAGTAGGGCGATCGTATATGCGAACTATTTCGCTGTCAAGCGAACGCGATGATTAGCTGCCAGTTGGAACGATTCCGGCGTTCTCTACCATCAGAATCACAGTTCGCTCGAGCGCCCGTGTACGATGAACCATACCCTTAGGGACAACGAACCCCTGCCGCGTGTTGAGCTCAACAGTGCGGCCTTCAAGATCGATAATCAACCGGCCTTCGACAACGTAAAAGAATTCGTCGTCGTCATCGTGCTTGTGCCAATGGTATTCGCCTTCAATGACGCCAAGGCGTACTACTGACCCGTTCACTTGGCAAAGCGTCTGGTTGTACCACTTGTAGCCACAGGCGTCGGCGAGAGCCTTTTCGTCGATCACCTCTAACGGCCGGTAGTAAAGGTCAAGCCGGGTCTCGTATGGAAACTTTGCGAAATCGGTCAACGCAAACCTCCCTGACTGACGAAGTCGTGCCTATAGGTGCAAATGTAGTGTACAAAATCAAACGGATGCTAAACGAGGAACCAATATCCTTCCCTGAATGGGTAGTGCCGATGGCCGCAACGCTGACTCAGGAGCGGTTCACTGGGCCGGAGTGGATCTTCGAGCGGAAGCTCGATGGGATCAGGATGCTTGCGTTCAAGAATGGTAACGATGTGAAGCTCTATTCACGCAACCGTCTGCTCCAACACTATCCGGCAGTGGCAGAAGCAATCTCCAGAATACCTGTTCGCGAGGTAATCCTGGATGGCGAAGCCGCCTGGGATTCGGCCAGCCGCATCGCTTATCACGTATTCGACATCCTGTGGCTCGAAGGCCACTCGGTTATGCGTCTACCGCTCGATGCGCGACGCGCATTGCTGAAAGATATCCCGCTGCGTGCTCCGCTGGCGCACGTTCCTGAAATCACAGACGACAAACCTTGGGAGCTCGCTTGCAGCGAGGGCTGGGAAGGAGTGATCGCGAAACGTCGCACGTCACCGTACGAGCACCGCCGCTCGCCTCATTGGCTGAAGATGAAGTGCGAGGCCACTCAGGAACTCGTCGTCGGCGGATTCACGGATCCGCAAGGCAGCCGCGTCGGTTTCGGCGCGCTGCTGGTAGGCTACTTCGATCGGGATGATTTCGTCTTCGCCGGCAAAATCGGCACGGGCTTCGACACGAAATTGTTGCTGGAGCTTCGGGCTCGGCTGGACAAGCTCGAGATCCCAAACTCGCCGTTCACGAGGGCCAAAGGACTGCCGCGCATTCGTGCACACTGGGTGCGACCCGAAATCGTGGTGCAGGTTGCGTTCATCGAATGGACGGCACATAGCAAGCTGCGCCATCCCCGGCTGCTAGCCGTCCGATACGATAAATCACCACGGGAGGTAGTGAGAGAAACGTGGTGATAACGCATCCCGAAAAAGTCTTATTCCCTGATGACGGAATTACGAAAAGTGATCTCGCGGCCTACTACGAGATGATTGCTCCCGTCATGCTGCCTCATATACTTCGCCGTCCTGTCACGATGGAACGCTTTCCAGCCGGCATCAGCAAAAAGGGATTTCTGCAAAAAAACGTCGCGACAGGATTTCCAGAATGGCTGCAACGTGTCGAGATCCCTAAGAAGGACGGCGTCGTACACCATCCTATCGTCACGGACACGCGGTCTCTGCTATGGCTTGTGAATCAGAACACTATTACGCCTCATGTGTGGACATCGCGTGCGCCTGACGTGTACCACCCCGACATCTGCGTGTTCGATCTGGATCCATCTGTCGACGACGCGGGCATGCTGATCGCTGCAGCGCTCCGGATCCGTGAATTGCTCGACGAACTCGGACTTCCAAGCTGGATCAAGACCTCGGGCTCGAAAGGATTCCACATTGTGGTCCCACTCGATGGGAAGACAAACATGGGAGATGTCGATCGATTCGCGCATGCAGTTGGGGCGCTGCTTGTCAGGCAGGATCCGAAGAACCTCACACAGGAATTTCACAAGGTCGATAGAGGCCGTCGAATTTTTGTGGATACCGGACGTAACGGCTGGAGTGCAACTCACGCCGCACCCTACGCTGTTCGCGCGAAGCATGGTGCCCCAATATCCGCACCCTGCACCTGGGAAGAGTTGGAGAGCGGTGGCGTGGGGCCTCGAACCTTTACGCTGCGGAACATGGCGGCGCGGATCAAAGATGTCGGCGATTTGTGGTCGGGCATGCGAAGACGGCGAAGATCGCTTGACCGTCCACTATTGAAATTGCGCAAAGTCGTCGGTGCGGGCTGAAGAAGTTGCGAATCGACGTTATTCCCGGTAGAGCATCAGGAGGACGCCGAGCCCGACCATCAGCAATGGCCACAGCTTGGCCAGGAGTCTCTGTCCGGGAACACTTATTTCGGACAGTCCTTTCGTGAGGCCAATTCCGATTCCCAGTAACGAATAGCTCAAATGCTCGGACTGAATGCGTGCCATCAATTCCATGTGGTCCGGTCCGTGCATCCCGGCTTGATGCTGGTGAAACAGTAATAGTATGGAACCCCCGATCGCGATTGCGGGAAACACGAATGCGCTCCAAGCTGACCTGAGCGTTCCCTTCACGCGCAACCACTCAATTGACGCTAGTCCCAGCAACAGCGCAGCGAAGACTTTGTGTTGCAGTACCTCGCGGTCCTGCTGCAGCTTTTCGAGCCAGTTGTGAGGACCGAACGGCCAGAGTTCGGTGTCGCTCCACACGAGTACGAAAATACCGGATAGCAAGAAACAAGCCGGCCAAAGGTATTGCAGCAGCGACTTCTTATCCCGTACCGTTTCCACCAGCATAAGTCCGCCTCCGACCATTACGAAGAAACCTGCGAGATGGTGGTTGAACTCGCTTTCCTTCTTGTCGGCAAGCAACTTTGCTTGCGTCGCTGGATCGAGGGGTTCAGACGTCATCGACGTGTCGTGGTGATGTCCTTCCGGCATGGAAGGGTCTACAGCCCCGGATGGTTGTTTCCCGTTATCCTTGAGCCTGTGCTGCTCATGCTGTGCCGCGAGACAACAAACGCCGATTGAGAAAACCAACAGCACACACAACGCTCGCTTCAATCTGCCTCCATTCTGTTCGATTAACCAGACGGGCGAATTGAATTCTACCGAGGCGGGTACTTAGGCCATTATCCGAAAGAATCCGTACCGAGGACGTTTTTTCTTCGGTCGGCGCACGATGAGTCTCTACAGAATGCGCATGCGGGACCGTTTTTTCGAACGAGTCCCGCAGCGGAACTTTATGAGCGAAACTCTCCCAAGAGATGAGACTCCGTCTCGATTCGCGGTGGAAAGTCCTTAAACATCTTTTCAACTACCTTATCGAACTCTTTGGTGCGCTTCTCGGGTTTATGCGAAAGAGTGTCGATTCCGACACCTTGCCAAATCAACTTCTTGCTCCCAGCGTCAAATAGGTCGACAGTCAAGGTGCCCACTTCGTAAGTCTCCACGGTTGTTGTTGCCCAACCGCCGCCCCATCCCCAGCCCGAGCCACTGTAGTAGGTTTCCCAGGTATGTTTTTCCTCCGTCGCAACGTTAGCGCCGATCACCAGGTCCGCGCATTCGCTGACTTGGCGGAGTCCTCTAATTTGGAGTTGTGTGTTGATCGCGTGCACGATCCGGTCTTTCATGAATGGCTCAGCAGTTTTTGGTTCCTGGACCCACATGAAAGTTTTGTATTTGAAGAAGTTCGTATTGTGGTCGTAGTCGAACGTTACTTTATCCGCGAGTGCAGCGCTTGCCGTGACAAAAAGTAATACTAATATGGCAGTCACCCTTGGTGGTTGCATCTTGTCCTCCACCACTCACAAGGGTGCAAGGAGGGTGCCAATCAGCACTCACAACATGACTCACTAATTTCGTTTTTGCCCGTCTTTGACCAATCGAACGCCGAGGTGATTACTGCCCGTGCTGATTTCGCCTTTACCGCGTGTGCCCACCAAATATCTACTGCAATACTGATCCGTGCAAAGAAAAGATCCTCCACGCTGGACGCGTTTTTTTTCGCTGGGCTCTGAAGGATCGAATGATGATTCGGGCCCTTGGGGATTGCGCGCTGTGACGCCCGCCGCCGCCAACTGCGCGTAATAATCGGGCCGGTACCAATCACTAACCCACTCCCACGCGTTTCCGCCGACGTCGTACAGTCCATATCCATTGGGAGCAAACGATGCTACGGGCGCGAGCCCTGCAAAGCCGTCGTCTCCTGTATCCTTCACAGGGAATGTTCCCTGGTAAGTATTGGCCATCGCTTTACCCGCCACATGAAAATCGTCGCCCCAGGCATAAAGCTTCCCAGCCATTCCGCCCCGCGCCGCAAACTCCCATTCCGCCTCGGTAGGCAAACGTTTGCCTGCCCACCTCGCGTATGCCACCGCGTCGTCATATGCGATTTGGACCACCGGATACTTCTCACGACCTGTGATGCTACTTTCAGGGCCTTCGGGATGTCGCCAGTTGGCCCCTTTCTGATAGCGCCACCATTGGTAATGATTATTCAGAGGAACGGGTCCGGGTGTAGGGGTGAACACCGTGGAACCCGCGACGAGGTTCTCAGGTGGGGCGCCGGGAAACTCCGCAGCTGTCGGCGTGCGCTCGGC
>DATFXZ010000797.1:0-3118 GCA_035315305.1 Terriglobia bacterium
GAACGTCACGCTTTACACTTCGCTGGAATCCTGCGCCCAGTGCTCCGGCGTGATGTCGTTGGGCGGGGTGAAGCAGGTCGTCTATCTCCAGAACGATTTCACCGCCTACATGATCGGCAACATCATGTTCAATCTGGCCAATCCGGTTTCAGGCTTGCCGGGGGCTCCTATTCCCATTCCCGCGTCTGCCGTCGGCCTACAGCAATTCAAGGCGCTCAACGATGCCAATCTTGCATTCATAAAAGACATCCAGGATGCGAAGAACCACAACGATGCGACCCGCGCGTTCTTCGTTTCCCCGGACAAGACCTTCCTGGATTATGATCCAGACATCACGTCGTTCTTGTGCACCGATGTCGCTCGCGACCTTCTCGAGGAAGGCGGCAAGCAGCTCGATAGCATGACGCTGAAATTCCCGGCTGAGAAGCACCCCAACGAACGCGACGTCTTGAGCAATCAGGAGTGTCTCGAGGAGGCCAGGAGCTTTTTCAAGTACGCCGATCTCGAGGGTTATCGCGGCTCTCCGCACAAGCTCTAGACGCGCCTGCCGCCGGCACAACGGGATTACAACCGTGAGCGGCGTCTTTTGAACGCATTTCACCGAATGAAGTAAAAAGGATTTGGCACCTTGAAGGTACACTCGGCGAAGCCGCCGTCGAGATCGCTCTGCTGATCTCCGACGGTCGCTATGATCGTGTAGCCTGCCTCCGCGAGCTTGCGACGTTCCTCGGTCTTGTAGGCCTCGACCGTGGGATGTGAGTCATCGTCGGGGCGAGTGACGAGCTTGGCCCAGCCTTCGTACCCGGCGCGGTCGAGATTCCACAGCGTCGCCTGCCGTTCCCTGCCGCGGCGGCCGGTGATGAAAACGACCGCCACGCCTTTGGCTTTCGCCGCGTTGAACAAATCGAGCGCCGGCATGATCGCCGGCGCCACGCCTTGGAGTATCCATTCCTTGAAGCCGCACGGGCCGCTTGGCAGCCGATCGCAGGCGCCATCCGCGATGAAGCCGAAATTGTTGGCCTTGAGATTCGACCAATTGGACAGCGAGGTTTCATCGATATCGAGAACGAGGAGGGGCTTGCTGACTTGGCCAGCGCGACCCTCGATATAGGCGCGCGCGGCAGCGAAAACCGCGGCGACGTCGGCATCGTAGTTCTCGGCCTGATAGGCGAGCAGCACGTCCTTGACTTTGTCGATGTTTAAGGGCGGCGGCGGCGCCTGCGGAAGATGCTGCTGCGGCTCGGGCGGGCAATCGGCCGCGCGCGTGATGCTGAGCGTGCCGGCAAGGACAACGAGGCCGAGCGCGGTTGCAAGCGCGCGCTTGCGCCCGATCGTGGACTGGCGAGCCTTTGTGCGGCGCATTTTTCCGGCGCCTTATCTGAGATCTTCTCGCAGGATTTTGTCCGCGGTCCGCAGCGACAACGCCGCGAGGGTCAGCGTCGGGTTGGCGGTCGCGCCCGTCGCAAACGTGCTACTTCCAACCAGATACAAATTGTCATGATCCCATGACTGTTGGTAGGAATTCACGACCGAATTGTCCTTTTTGCTGCCCATTCGGCAGGTTCCCATAATATGCCCGGCGCCGCCGTAGCTCAAAGTAACGACTTTGTCGTCTATTAGCTCTTCGAACCGGGTGGGCTCGTCTTTTCCAATCTCTACGGGGGGCTCCTTCACTCCCATTTTCCTGAAAAGAAGATTCTTCATTCGGTGTGCAGCGACAATTCCTTGTCTGGTATAGTCCGAAAGATTGTATGAAATTTCCGGCCGGGGCAGGCCTAAACCATCCCTAAATTGCGACGAGAGCGTAACCCGGTTTTCAACATCTGGGGTTTGTTCGACAAGGAAACCGACGCGAAACTGATGTGTGAATTTGTCGTTCAGCGTCTCGACCAGCTTTTTCCCGAATAGAGCCTCTTGTCCGACGTTGACCTTGCTCCTGTTCAGGCCGTTGACGAAATCAACCGTCGTCACGTTGGGATCGCCGCCGATCACAAAGTTCCAGCCTTCATTGCCGATATCGACACGGAATGCGCCCCGTTTGTTGCGGAACGGTCCATCGCATAAATCCCCGATACCCGACGTGATCAGTGGGCCACGATAGGGATATACCGGCGTCGGCGTTAAGCCCCAGGCAACGTAATAGGGGTGATCCATCAGGTTCCGCCCGACCATATCGCTACTGTTGGCGACGCCTTTGACGTTCGGGTTGGGATGTTTCGACATCAACAGCAGCCGGGCAGTTTCGATCGGATTTGCCGCAATGACGTAGATTTTGGCCCTCACACATCCGTTGGTTTTCGGTCCGGCGTACCGTATGAAATTGACCTGGCTGACGCGTCCGTTTTCACCAATGACGATATCGCTGGCGACCGTGCGATCCATGATCTGCACGAATCCAGTGCTCGTAGCGTCATTTAACGTGATGGTGGGATCGTATTTCGCTTGGATCGGACAGATCGGAATGCAGTTCGTATTGCCGGCGCATGCGCGGCGATTCCTATAGGGCTGAGAATTGCGCGCGGCCGGGAGGTTCCTCACTCGAATCCGAGTTGGCGGCGTCTCCATTTCCAAGAACTTGGTCTCATCCGCGCTCAGTGACTTTAGCGCGTCAGCCACGGCGAGATCGACCAGCGAGCTCGGAATCTTCGGCATCGGATACTTGTAGTCAGCCGGGAACTGGATACCGAGATACTTTTGCTCTTCCACATCCGCCGAGACGCCGAGCTCCTCTTCGGCCTTGCCGTACCAACGATTCAAATCGTCGTACCCGATCGGCCAATCCACAAACTGCGGCACGGATGGGTAATTCGTTTTCATCTTGAAATCGGCTGGCACGAACCTCAGGCAGGTTCCGAGCCAATGGGATGTCCCGCCGGCGACGCGATCATAGGTGCTAGCGAATGGCCGCGGGCCTTTCTGAATGAGATAGCTCTGTTTCGGGTCCGTCCAGTCGCCAAAGCCTCCCTTGGGGAAAAGACTCATCACCGTCGGCCGCCCGGCATTCACCGTGCTGGGATCCTTTAGCTTGTGGTACGCATCAAAAATTTCGGGCGTGTAAGGACTCTCCGGCACCTTCGCGGTGGCCATGTAGAACCGCTTCATGTAGTCGTTGATGTTG
>DATFXZ010000798.1:0-6850 GCA_035315305.1 Terriglobia bacterium
CTGATACGTTCACTGCCGACGCCGGTACTCATCGATCACATGGGTCGGCCGGACGTGAATATTCCAGTGGGAAAGAACGAGTACTTTCAGCGGCTCCTTGAACTGGGAAGTCGTCGCGCGGACATCTACTGGAAGATCACATCTCCGGACCGTTATACGCGGTCTGCGCGGCCTGAAGACTGGGGAATTGCACTGCCCTTTGCGCACGAGCTGCTGCGGCACTTTCCTGGAAACGTCATCTCCGGGACGGATCGGCCACGACCGAACATGAATACGGTGATCCTGACCGGCAGAGGCAACCCGCCCAATAAGATGCCCAACGACGGCGATATTGCGAACTTCTGGATCTGGCCCGCGGCGCACAAGGATCCTGACGTTTTGCGTCAGATGCTCGTGGGGAATCCGCGCAAGCTGTATCCGTTTAAATGAATTCGCGTGGTCCCGTGTTCCTTACTGTCCGCGCGGAGCCGGCTTCGACAAATACTCCTTCGACTGCGCCTCGCCTTTGACGGGCGTGACCTTGTCGGGGTCGATGCGAATCATCAAATAATTGATGTGATCGTCGATTTTCGTGAACAGGTGGCCTGTACCTGCCGGAATGACGACGACGTCTCCAGGTTTCAATTCGTACGCCACGCCGTTTTTAATCTCCGATCCGTTGTTCCCCGGCCCGTTAAACTCGACAACGGTCCTCAAAGTTGCAGGGCGGCGCTGGCGGTTGGTGATGTCGGGTCCCAGGACAAGCGTCGCCGTCCCCGAGATGATGTGATACACCTCACTCACCTGATCATGTTCGGCAACCGAGTCCGGGGCCGGCTTATCTAGCTTACCCCGGTAGACCATGCCGATCCCCACATGAGCTTTGCCAATCTCGATATCTCTCACCTGTTGATCCGTCAGTTTTTCGGCAACGGCTTTCTTCGTATAGGCCTCGAGTTCAGATAGCGGGATGTAGGTCCCAGGGCACATGTTGCAGGTTGGCTGCGGGTCGGTGGGATTGACTTTCCCCTGCGCCATCACTGGAGCGGCGAAACATGCAGTCGCGACGACTAAAAGCAGAAAATTTTTCATATGGACCTCGTCATTGGTTTCGGTTCTCGCAAATGCTAGTGAAAAGAGATGCGAGTATATATACCAGATTGAATTTCGCCCGCAATTGAATGAATTAGCCCAGTGGTAATGCGGTTCTCCTTTGCGCTACTATGTTTAGTTACGCGCGAGACGAGAGGGCGAGTGGGCGTTGACACCTGTTCCAGCGATGTGGTTGAATCCACGTCTTTGTGTGACGGCCGCGCTTCCGATTTCCAGTTCCTCCCGAGTATTTAAAAGTGGCAGAAGAACAAAAGGATAACGAGCAGACTCAAAAACCGGCGGAACCACCCAAACCCGCTGTACCACCTAAACCAGCGGAACCAAAGGCCGCAGTTCCCAAACCGCCTCCTCCACCGCCTGGCGCCAAACCTGCCGCTCCGCCGAAGCCAAAGGGACCGCAGCAGGAACCCTGGTCCAGTCCGTTGGTCGACGCGATCAAGGAGAGGTTTGGTGCGGAGTTCGTCAAGGCGTACAGCTTTATTGGTCAGAATCAAATTGAGGTAAAGAAGGATCGGATCGTGGAGATCATGATGTTCCTCCGCGATAACACGATCGTTCCTTGCGATTACCTCGTTGATGAAACGGCGGTGCATTGGCCGAAGGACGAGCAATTCGAAATCGTTTACATCCTTTACTCCCATTTGAAGAATGAGCACGTTCGCATGAAGACACGGATCAAGGAATGGGAGCCGATCGAAAGTGTCGTATCCGTCTGGACGACAGCGGATTGGCTCGAACGCGAGGTGTACGACATGTTCGGAGTGCAGTACGCGAATCACCCGAATCTGAAACGCATTCTGCTTCCGGAAGACTGGGTCGGATTTCCTTTGCGGAAAGATTACAACATTCGGCTTCAGGATGTTGAGTGGGTGCGCAAGCACCTTGGAATTGATTCGGGGCAGAAATATTACGTCGGTGAAGCGCGACACGAGGATCCCAACTATCTAACCCCGCAGGATGAACGACGGGGCTCATAAACCATGTCGACGAGAGATCAAACATTATTCGATGCAAGTGAAATTACCGTCAGTATGGGCCCGCAGCATCCCTCGACGCATGGGGTGCTTCAGGTAAAGCTCAAACTAGATGGCGAACGAGTGATCGACGCGGAGTGTGTGATCGGGTATCTGCATCGCGGTGTCGAGAAACTGGGCGAAGCGCAAACCTACGGTCAATGGGTTCCCACGCTGGATCGCATGGATTACATCGCCGCCGTCTCGAATTGCCTTGGATATTGCGAAACGATCGAGAAATTGCTCGGCATACAGGCTCCGCCCCGCGCGCAGTACATTCGCGTCGTTATGACCGAGCTCAATCGGATTACGAGTCACCTGCTCTGGCTCGGCACACACGCGCTCGACATTGGCGCCATGACCGTGTTTTTGTATGCCTTCCGTGAGAGGGAAGAAATCCTCAAGATTTTCGAAAACTACTGCGGAGCGCGGTTGACCACACACATGTTTCGCATCGGCGGAACGCAGTATGAAATCTACGAAGGCTTCCAAGACCAGGTCCGGGCATTTGTCAAAGATTTTCCGAAGAAGGTCGATGAATACGAAACGTTGCTTACGGAAAACCGCATTTGGATAAGCCGTACGCGCGGCGTCGGCGTCATTTCGGCGAAAGACGCCATCGATCTCGGTCTGACGGGGCCTGCGCTTCGCGGTTCTGGAGTCGAATGGGACATTCGAAAGGCAAAGCCGTACGCCGTGTATCCGGATTTCGAATTCGACATTCCGGTCGGCGAGACTGGCGACACCTACGATCGGTACATGGTTCGCATTCAAGAAATGCGTCAGTCGGCGCGAATCGTGGCTCAGGCGATCGAAAAGATTCCAGATGGACCGATCATGGCTAAGCTTTCGAAGATCATCAAGCCGCCGGTCGGAGATATCTATCACTCGATCGAAGCGCCAAAAGGCGAATTGGGTTATTACATCGTCAGCGACGGCAGTACGCAGCCGTATCGCGCGCGAGTCAGACCTCCGTCCTTCGTCAATCTCCAGGCGCTGAAGAAGATGGTCGCGGGACACATGGTCGCGGATGTGGTCGCCATCATCGGAACACTGGACATTGTGCTAGGTGAAATAGACAGGTAAATGGATTTCGCAATCAATTACATTCTGATTCCACTCATCAAGATTGCAATTATCTTGGCGATCGTTCCGTTGCTGGTCGCGGCGCTTACGTTGGCCGAACGAAAGATCATTGCTTTCATGCAAGTCAGGCTTGGACCCATGCGCGTGGGTCCCTGGGGCTTGCTGCAGCCGATCGCCGACCCGATCAAATTGTTGCTCAAGGAAGACATCATTCCTGAACGTGCCGACCGATTGATCTTCATTCTGGCGCCAGTCATTTGTTTGATCCCCGCGTTCATTGTCCTGGCGGTGATCCCTATCGGGCCGACGATCACTATTCTTGGAAAGCCGATCAGCTTGTATGTCACCGATCTCAATATCGGTGTGCTTTATGTGTTGTCGATTTCTTCGGTTGGTGTTTTGGGCATCATTCTGGGCGGTTGGGCTTCCAATAGTAAGTACCCGTTGCTCGGCGCACTCCGGTCGGCCGCTCAAATGGTGAGTTACGAGGTTGCTCTCGGTTTTTCGCTCATCGGCGTTCTGATGCTCGCGGGAACATTGAGCCTCGTCAATATTGTTGAGGCGCAAAGAAATGCCGGCGTCTGGTATGTCTTTCTTCAGCCGATCGGCTTCATCCTTTTCTTTATATGCGGCGTTGCGGAAACAAATCGGGCGCCGTTCGATTTACCGGAGGCGGAATCGGAGCTAGTCGCTGGATTCCACACGGAATACAGCGGGTTTAGATTCTCCCTGTTCTTCCTGGCCGAATATGCCAACATGATTACAGTGTCAGCGATGGCGGTAACGCTCTTCTGGGGCGGCTGGCTGCGGCCTTTCCCGAACGTCTCTGCTCTTGCTTTTCTCGATGTGGTTCCACCCGTCATCTGGTTTGCCGCTAAAGTGATCGTATTCCTTTACTTCTACTTGTGGTTCCGTGCCAGCTGGCCTCGATATCGATACGACCAGCTTATGAAGCTTGGTTGGCAATTCTTGCTGCCGATTTCGATGGCGAACGTCATTCTGACCGCTATCCTCGTAGTCGTATTTGGAAAAGGATAAAGACATGAAGGTCAAACGTCCGGAACTGAGCCTAATTAAAAAGATATTTCTGGTGGACCTGATCAAAGGACTATTGCTCACGTTTTCCTATCAACGGCCTTCCGCGAATTACACCGAGCAATATCCCAAGGTCCGGCCGAAAGTCGCGGAGCGATTCCGCGGCGCTCCGAGATTGAACAACGATCCTGAAACGGGCGAAACGTTGTGCATTGCCTGCAACCTGTGCGCCCTCGCATGCCCGGAGCATTGTATTGAAGTTGGCTGGGAACGGACCGAAGCGGGAAAGAAAGCGCTGACGACCTACACATTTGATATTTCGCGGTGCATGTTCTGCGGCCTCTGTGAAGATGCATGCCCGACCCCGGCCCTGGAACTAACTCAAGACTTCGAACTGAGTATGTATGACCGGCGCAATATGAAGTGGGATCGGCAGAAGCTCGAAGAAGGGAATCAGCCGGTGGTTTACACCAAATAGATATGTTGGAACTTGTCCTGTTTTACATTTTTGCCGCGATTGCGCTGATTTCCGCGATTCTCGTCATCACGCAGCATAACGTCGTACATAGCGCGGCTTTCCTCGGCGCCACGCTTTTTGCCGTTGCGGGAATTTTCCTGACGCTCCACGCGGAATTCCTGGCCGGTGTTCAGGTCATTGTGTACGTGGGCGGGATTCTGGTCCTTTTCGTTTTTGTCATCATGCTGATCGCCGTCGAGCGCGCTGAGCACGAACGGCAATTCAACAGGCAATGGACGATCGCATTGCTGACCTCGGCGATTCTGATTATCGAAATTGCTTACGGTTTATATCAGGGAAAGAATTCATTTGTTTTACCGCCCGCTGTGATACCTCCGGCAGTGCCGGCGACCGGCAATTCAGAACTCGTGGGTACCGGCCTGTACACCACTTACTTGCTGCCTTTCGAAATTGCGTCCATTTTGCTCTTGGTCGCGATTGTCGGCGCGGTTGCGCTGGCAAAAAAAAGAACGTCGGCGGAAGAGTAATCCCGATATGGTGACGACATTTCATTACTTACTCCTGAGCGCAGCGCTCTTCACGATCGGCGTGATCGGCGTGCTCACTCGGCGCAACATCATGATTATCCTGATGTCGATCGAGCTGATGATGAATGCGGTGAATATCAATCTGATTGCGTTCTCCGATCGCCTTCAGCAGGTGACAGGTCAGGTTTTCGCGATTTTTGTCATCACCGTGGCTGCGGCGGAAGCCGCAGTTGGTCTAGGGATCGTGATCGCGATGTTCAAGAACAAAGAGACGATGAACATCAACGAGATCGATCTGATGAAATGGTAATTTTTCCGGACTGATTTAATGAATTTTCTTGATCTGATTTGGCTGATCCCGCTCTTTCCAGCGCTTGGATTCCTCATCAACGGCCTCATCGGCAAACGGATGCCAAAAAATGCAGTCGCATTCATTGCTGCCGGTGCGGTCCTGATTTCTTTCATCCTGTCCGCGGGTGCTGTACTGCAGTTGTTGCAACTCGAGCCCGCCCAACGCGCCCACACGGTGAAACTTTACGAATGGATCAATGCCGGCCCGGCACATACGACCGAGGGCCCGCTAGCACGTTTCACTGTGGATTGGGCGTTTCTGCTCGATCCGCTATCGTCCATCATGATCCTGGTCGTCACGGGCATCGGCTTTCTCATTCACGTTTACTCCATCGGGTACATGCACGACGAAGCAGGTTTTTACCGCTTCTTCGCTTACTTGAACCTCTTCATGTTCTCAATGCTGACGCTGGTCCTGGGGAACAACTACCTGATGATGTTCATCGGTTGGGAAGGCGTCGGTTTGTGTTCGTACCTGCTGATTGGGTACTACTTCCACAAGAGGAGCGCAGGCGACGCGGCAAAAAAAGCATTTGTTGTGAACCGTGTTGGAGACTGGGGTCTCTCGATCGGTGTGATGCTGATCTTTCTGACTTTCGGCAGCCTGGATTTCAAAGTTGTCGGCGAGAAAGTTCGAGAAGGTGTGATTTCCGGCGCGTTTCACGTCAGCGATCCGATTTTCATCGGAATCGCGATCGCGCTTTTTATCGGCGCGACCGGTAAGTCCGCACAGATTCCTCTCTACGTTTGGCTGCCGGACGCGATGGAAGGCCCGACGCCGGTAAGCGCGCTGATTCACGCCGCGACAATGGTCACCGCCGGCGTGTACATGGTTGCTCGAAGCAACTTCATTTATCAGATGGCGCCGCAGGCTATGGTGGTCGTTGCGGTCATTGGCGCATTGACTGCGTTCTTCGCCGCATCGATCGGGCTGGTGCAAAACGATATCAAACGTGTCCTCGCGTACTCGACGGTCAGCCAGCTGGGGTACATGTTTCTCGCGCTCGGGGTCGGCGCATTTGCGGCAGGCATCTTCCACCTGATGACTCACGCCTTTTTCAAGGCGCTCCTGTTCCTTGGTTCCGGCAGCGTGATTCACGCAATGCATCATGAACAGGACATGCGCAAGATGGGAGCGCTAAAAAACAAAATTCCGGTCACCTTCTGGACCATGTTGGTCGGCACTCTTGCTATTGCCGGAACTCCTGGTTTGGCGGGCTTCTTCTCGAAAGATGAAATTCTGTGGAAGGCGTTTTCGAGTAATCAGG
>DATFXZ010000799.1:0-2122 GCA_035315305.1 Terriglobia bacterium
GCCGAACCGCCCATGTTTCGCTCGGACCCAACCCATATTTTCGGGGAATGACTTCCGCATCAGTCAGGTTCTTGCTGGCCCAATCATCGATCTCCTGCATCAGTTTTTCGCTATCACGAAAATCCTTCACACTAACAATCAGCTGGCCATACGAGGAGTACGGTTTCTCGGGCTCGACCGGCAAGTAGAACCGGGGAGGACCCTGACCAATGAAAGAAGCAACGCTCTGAATCTCTTTTCGATTCGCCAATAACTTCTCAATTCGACTTACAACCTCGGAGGTTTCTTCTATCCTTGTTCCTTCGGGCAACCAGACGTCGACCATGAATTGTGGACGAGACGAGTTAGGAAAGAACATTTGGTTAACGAAACGAAAGCTCATCCCGGAGCCGACGAGTAAGGCGACAAACACGAGAAGAACTGGGATGCGCATTCGCAGCGCGATGGTTAGCAGTTTGCGATATGCTCGGAAAAACCGGCTACCATATGGGTCTGCCGGCTCCGTTCCCTTCGGGCTTGCCAGCATGACCATGCCGACAACAGGAGTGACAGTGATCGCCACTAGCCAGCTGAATCCGAGCGAAATTGCAACCATCGAAAAAAGGGAAGCACAATACTCGCCGGCGTTTTCCGTTGACGCCGCAATTGGGTAAAAGGCGAGAATTGCGATGGCTGTCGCTCCAAGCAGCGGTATTGCAGGTTTCGAGGCCGATTCGATCGCGGCTTCCTCGCGGTTCATGCCTCGTCCGAGACGAACGATCATGTTATCGACCACGACGATGGCGTTATCCACCATCATGCCCATGGCAATGACGAGCGCGCCTAACGACATCCGCTGCAGATCGATTTTCAACACGGCCATAAAGATGAAAGTGCCAAGGATCACCAAGACCAAACCGGTGATTCCGACGACGAGTGCAGGACGAAGCCCCATCGCGATCCAGAGGACCGCTAGAACAATCAAGACCGCAGCAATCAGGTTTCTCACAAAATCGACGATGGAATGGCTGACGAGATCGCCCTGCCAGGCGACGCGTTGAATCTCAATCCCAGCCGGAAGATCCGCGGTCAGCTCAGCTAGTCGACGGTCCAGAGCGAGGCCCAACTTCACAATGCTAACACCTGGTTGATTCGTGATGGCAACTCCGATAGCCGGACGGCCATCCACGCGCATAAGCGCCACTGATGGCTGTTGATAATCCCGCCGCACTTCGGCAATGTCACCCAAACGCACCAAACCGGCCGGCTGCGTTTTACCGGCCGGACCGCCGCGAATTGACAAGTCCGCGATGTCTTCTGGCGTGCGGAACATTCCTGTCGCTTTTACTTGGACACGCTGGTTGGCAATATCGATCGCGCCTGCGTCAACCACCAGATTCTGCTGTTGAACGGTGTTGCGAATCTGGTCGACGCTTACGCCTGCGTTTGCCAGGCGGCTTTGCGACACGTCAAGGTATATGCACTCGGGCTGAACTCCCCACACCTCGACCCGTGCCACTCCGTTCACCAGGCTTAGTTCCTTTCGCAGTCCATCCACGTATCGCTCGAGATCCGCCTCACTGAAGCCATCGGCCACAACTCCAAGCAGGAATCCGTAGACATCTCCAAAATCATCCACGACTCTCGGCTCGCTTACGCCCGGCGGAAATTGGCGTCGCGTATCGCTAACTTTGCGCCTCAGTTCGTCCCAAATCTGCGGAAGCTGACCGGAGCGGAACTGTGGCTGAATCGCCACCGTGATCTGCGACAAACCTTGTCGCGAAAACGAAGAGACATATTTCATCTGAGGCATTTGCTGGATCGCCAGCTCCAGTCGGTCTGTCACCTCCAATTCCACCTCTTCCGGCGATGCCCCGGGATAAGCGGTTACGACCAGCGCGTTCTTGATCGTGAACTCGGGATCCTCGAGCTGTCCCAGAGTGAAATACGAGGCGATCCCGGCCACTACAAGGACGAAGGTCGCGAAGAGAGTAAACGTTCCGCGTTTGACCGCGGCTGCAGTCAAGCTCATTGCGCTGTTTCCGACGCCAAAGTGTTCGTTAGGCCAGGTGGCTTGGCAATTTCAGCCGGCGACTGGTTGACGCGAACCTTCTGCCCGTCTTTGAGATAATGAACGCCGGCA
>DATFXZ010000800.1:0-5020 GCA_035315305.1 Terriglobia bacterium
GCTTACAGACAGCTGCGCGACATGAGACAGGATACACACTTGATATTCGTGGGTGAGGGACCCTATCGCGGTGACCTCGAAAAGCAATTATCGGGGCTGCCGGTGACCTTTACGGGTGTCCTTGAAGGAACCGAATTGACGCGTGCGATCGCTTCAGCGGACATAAAGCTATTTCCCAGCACAACGGACACGTGGGGTAACGCGCCGCTTGAAGCTCAAGCGTCTGGACTGCCGGTGGTCGTTTCCGATGCTGGGGGACCAACTGAGCTCATGCTGGATGGTGTCACAGGTCTAAAAATCAAGGGACGCAATGTCGAAGAATTGTGCGATGCGATGCGAGTACTCATGGACGAGCCAACGCGCGTCAGGATGGGACAGATGGCTCGAACGTTCGCAGAAGCCAACCGGGTTGACGAACCGTTCACGGCGATATTGGACTCCGACGCGTATCGACGACGACTACAAGAACGGGAGAACACCGGGCAGCATGATCCCCTTCAGCTGAGTCTGCTCGATTTGGAACTCGAGACTGCCTTATACGACGGAGCCATTCCGGCGTGACCATCTTTGTCTTTCGAAAAATCTACGCGCGTATCCTTCTATCGCGTGCGAAACACAAATCGCTCCAGGGTCATCCAAGGTTGGCCCGTCGCGTAGCGCGCTGGGTTCCGGCATATGCTCATCCGGAGCGCACTTTTTTCTCCAGCGATTCCCCGCCCATTGAAATTGAAGAGAAGCGTCGAAAGGGATTCCAGCGGTTGGCCAAACTCTTTCGGGAGCGTTTCCCTAAAACGATCGCGGCCAGCGAAGAGCTTGAGTCGGGCATATCGGACCTCGCTTTTGTGAATACTCACCGCGTTCCGTTCCAATACCAGCGGTATGTTCAGCATCATCTGAAGATCGGCTCGATCGCCGAGGCGGCCGACGGTCCGCGGGTCCGGGACTTGGACGGAAACTGGTCCTATGATGTAGGCGGTTCTTATGGCGTCAACCTGCTGGGATCCACTTTCTATAAAAAATGTATCGACCGAGGTGTCGAACGTGCCCGCGAGCTCGGCGTTGTCCTTGGTCTGTATCATCCTGTGATCGCCGACAATGTCGCTCGACTAAAACAGATTTCCGGGCAGGACGAAGTTTCCTTCCACATGTCAGGTACCGAAGCAGTGATGCAAGCGGTGCGTCTGGCGCAGTATCACACAAAACGGCCGAATGTCGTGTGCTTTAGCGGCGCTTACCACGGTTGGTGGGACGGAGTCCAAGGGGGCATCGGCAATCCAATACCCACACGGCGACTCTACACCCTTAACGAAATGCACCCGACCACGTTACGCGTACTTCGAACCCGCACCGATATTGCCTGTGTTCTCGTGAATCCGATTCAGGCGCTGAATCCTAATGGGGCGCCCGCCAGCGACGCGACGCTTGTCGCAAGCGATCGATTCGCCAGCTTCAATAAAGAGTCTTATAGGTGCTGGCTCCAGGATCTGCGCGAGGTATGCACGGCTCGGTCGATCGTTCTGATTTTCGACGAAGTCTTTCTCGGATTCCGGCTTGCACGTGGCGGAGCACAGGAATATTTCGGAGTCAATGCCGACATGGTGACGTATGGCAAGTCGCTCGGCGGAGGTTTACCAGTCGGCGTCGTCTGCGGAAAGTCGTCGTTCATGCGCCGATACAATGACAGTCGCCCGATGGATATCTGCTTTGCTCGCGGGACCTTCAATTCCCATCCTTACGTAATGTCGACGATGAACGAATTCCTTCGTCACCTCGATGAGCCCGAAGTTCGAGCCAGCTATGAGCAGCTTGACGCGCTATGGGACGGTCGTGCACACGACCTCAATCAGCGGCTCGCGCGACTCGGACTTCCGGTTCGAATTGCCAACATGACATCGGTTTGGACAACTTTGTATATCCAACCCAGTTGTTACAACTGGATGTTTCAGTATTACCTTCGAGCCGAGGGCATCACGATGAGTTGGATCGGCACGGGGCGATTCATTTTTAGTCACGACCTCAACGAGAAAGACTTTGATGAGATTGCCAACCGCTTCGTTGCCGCTGCCCAGGCAATGCAAGAAGACGGTTGGTGGTGGAAAGATGCGGCATTGACGAACAAAACGATCAACCGCCGCGTTCTGAAAGAGCTCTTCAGTGCGAGTCTTGGGCTTCTTCCATCGGGTCCAGCCACTGGCCCCGCAGAAGCCAGATCGGCGCCATGTGATACATCTTCACATCATGAAAGGGGTCCGTCAGAATCTTGGAACACCACACCAATCCCGTCTGAACGCTGCGGGTGGCGCACAGCCACGACGTTCGAAGAAGCAATCCTCCAAAGCCGAGCACCAGCCACAGGATGCCGAGGCGATCAAGGTATGTATAGCCGCCGGCCGGAGAAAAGATTCCCCAGAATGTCGGATTGAACCACAAGAGCAGCGGCAGCGAAATCCAGGTTACGAACAGCATAACTTTTCGCTGCAGGTTGTATCCGACCTTCACTTCTTCTTTATGGTGGAAGGTCACATTATTGATGTGGTCGAACCCTTTGGGCTCGAAAAAGAAGTGTCCAATTTGCCGTGACCACATCGCTACGATCCACCCGAGAAGACTCGCTGTAATTGGCTTGAAAGGCATGAGGGCGTAGCTGACCAGGAAGCACAATGCACTGAAAAGATGCAGACTTTGCGTTACGCGACTCTGGTGGTAGAAACGGTGGTCGTCCCAGCGCTGTTGCTTAAGCTCTTCACCGAACGTCAGGCTGGTCATAGCTTCAGTCGAACGGTTCATCGTTTTCTCCTATGGTTTGTGAGATCGGCGCCGGATGTGTGAACAATGGGTCGCCGACTCGAATTGTCGAGCCCTCGACAACGTTGTGTGAGAATTCAAATTCATCGGAAGCAAACATCACTATGGTCGAGCCGTTTTCAAAGTAGCCCAGTTCCTGGCCCTTAACGAACCTTGCGTTGCAGGGGATCTCGTTAGCGCCGCGGTATCTGAGGCTGAGCGTCGTGGGAATGAAATGAAGCCGAATGCTCGCCACGAGAATGGCAGCAACCGGAACGAGCGTCAGGTACGAACGCGTGTTCGAAAGCTCCAATGGCAGGACCGCACGCTCATTCCTGCAGAAGAGTTTCTCGATGCGCTTGAGAGCGATTGGATTGACATTCCAGGTATCTCCGGAAATGTATTTCACGCCGCGGACTCTGCCGTCGCATGGCGCATGAAACCGATGGTACATACCAGCACGGAGACGCAGAGTGACGAACTTGCCGCCGCGGTGCCGTTGGACGAGTCGTTCATCACACAGCAGGTCTTCCAGAAGGTAAGGTGAGCCCTTCGCTTGAATAGCCTGACCTGCACGCACTGAGCCGAACGCCCCGACGACTGCATCGCATGGACTTGTGACAACGCAGGGATTCGGATCAATGCGCCGCGCGCCGTCGCGAAGCTCGCGCACAAAGCAATCTCGGAGGCATTCAAAGTCCCGCGTTTTAGCTTCGTCGAGCCGCAGGTCCTCGAAAAGACTCCACGTTGCGACGCCAATCCTGGTTAAGCGGCGGCTACGGATTCGGCTGAACCAACCTATCAGGAGAGTGGCATAGCGTCTGGGAATGCGGTTCGTTACGAGAAAGTTGATGTCTTCTTGGAGGAAAACATGCGTCAAGGCCGAAGCCGCTCGCCTGTATACCAGTTTCACTGTTTAGTGCAATGGTTAGTAAGGACGCGCATCTCATGACAAGATGGCAGCAGGACTTTACTTTCTCGTGCCAGATCCGTGAAATTTTTGAAAACGATTATTTGCGTCTCTGCTGAAGATCTGCGACTTCAAGTTCGGGCGGGAGCCCAGCAAACCACGGGTTGAACTCTCATAGAACGTATCGATTGGTCCAGAAAATGCCGGGGATATACGTGCCCGAAAGCGAGCGTGTATCAATCCTTGTACTTGATGATGATGAATCGCTGCGTGAAATTCTCGGGATATGCCTAGAGGCATCGGGGCGCTGCATCGTCCAACCGATGGCGTCGTTTCAAGAATTGGAACGCTGCTTCCATGATTTTGGGAATGTTATTGCCGCTGTTTTAGACATTAACTTGGGTCCCGGCGACCCAACCGGCATCGATGCCTATCATTGGCTGCGTTCGCGTGGTTTCTCGGGGCGGGTCATCTTTTTAACCGGGCACGCTACGAGCCATCCCTTGGTGCGCGAGGCGCAATAGATCGGCGACGCGGTTGTTCTTCAGAAACCCACAGGAATAGACCACCTTGAATCCGCGATATTTGAGGCCGCGTGACTAGACTGGGGCGCAACGCCGAGAACCTAGCCGTCTTCCGAACGGCAGTACTCTTTGCGGCGTTCATGTTACTTGCCCAGATCAATGGTGGTGTTCAGGAATATCAGGCCGGTGTGCTCGTTGCTGGATCGCGACTTTACTGGCTCCGCTTGACCTACGCTGTTTACTGCGCTTCCTTATTCATTCTCCTTCTTACATACGGACGCCGCTTGAGCGCACGGCCTCTCCGGTTGATGCCACCGTTTCTTGTTGCGCCGGCATTCATTGTGAGTTGGATCGCTCACGGTATATACACTCAAAGGCGCTTCCACTATGCGCCATTTTGGGGGTACAAGTTGGGTTTCTTGTTGCTCTCTCTTGCTCCCGGCTCCGAAGTGATGGTGAACGGCGCCTTGATCGCGGCATTATCACTTGAGGCGCTCATTCTTTGGTTTTTTGTGGGGGTTCGCGAATCGCAGATCGGAAATGTCACCAACGAGCCTTGGAGTACGCTCTTATTGGCGGCCGCGGCTATGTTGATTCTCTTTTTCCAAAATGCGTATCGCAGGATGAGCCAACAACTGGGGGAGTTGACCGTCCGACAGCACGTACTAGAGAGTCTGACCCGCCTTTCGATGATAATTCGGGATAAGATCAACACACCACTGCAAGTGCTGGAGAGGTGAGGTTTGAACTTCGATCTATTCGCTGAAGTGAGGCACTAGGCGTAGGTTGCTCGCGCGGGCCG
>DATFXZ010000801.1:0-5655 GCA_035315305.1 Terriglobia bacterium
GGGGGCAGGGGGAAAAGACCCTTCTCGAGGCAGCCGTGCGCCTCTGCGACGCAAGATCGCTCGAAGACGTTCGAGGCGTCTCGTTCAAATCGGGCGGCCGCCTCAGACACAACTCGGAACGGCCCGTCGAGAACGTAAACAATCTGCCGACACCCGCGTTTGCAATGGCGAACTTCGATGCCTACGAACGGCGGACGGGAACGCGAAAGCTTCCATATGCGTCTAGCGTTGGCTGTCCTTATGCCTGTCATTACTGCACGGACCAGGTTTTCTACAGCCGCCGCTTTAATGCATATACAGCTGACCGCGTGGTCGCAGATGTTACGGAACTGGTTTCGCGGTACCGAATCAGCGAAGTTGCATTTGTCGATTCCAACTTTCCGGTGAACGTCGCGCGAGCTGTGGATATCGCTCGCGGTTTTATCGAAGCGAACGTGAAGTTCCGTTGGACGTTTCAGGCATCCACCGATCTCCTATGCCGAATGACTGATGAGGAGGTCTGCATGTTAGGTCAGGCAGGCGTAACGCATATGGGATTTGGCACGGAGTCGGCGTCCCAGGAAGTTCTAACGTTGATGAACAAAAAGCATCAGCGGATCGACGAAATGTTTGAGACGGCACGCAAGTCGGAACGTGCCGGCATTCGCGTGACTTTGAATCTGATCCTGGGATATCCGGGTGAAACCGAATCCGACCGTCTCGAAACATTTCGCACGATGAGTGAGATCGCACGGATGCATTCGAATGTCAGCTTCTCTCCCAACATTTTTACTCCCTATCCCGGAATTCCGATATGGCCTCAACTGCGAGAAATGGGAGTCAAGGAACCGCAGTCGCTCCACGAGTGGGCTGATGTCAGTCTTGGCAGCAATCATTTGCCATGGTTGCAAGGAAAAGATCTCCGGCGACTCAAGCGCATGCTCGAGGATTTTCGCATGGCTACTCGTCGATCGCTTCTCACAGGGCAAACGCTCGGCCAAAGCATGCAAGGGGTCTGCTGAATGCGGTTAGGAAAGGAAGACATACCGTGGTTGATGTTCTGCTGACCCACTCCTATCACCTCTATTACGACCGCAAGCAGGTTCGCAAAATGCAACCTTATCCGCCTTTAGGCACTCTGTACGCCGCAGGGCTTCTCCGGCAAAAAGGATTTTCCGTCGCCCTGTTCGACAGCATGCTGGAAGATCCGGAGGAAGGCTTCCCCGAGGCTTTCGCTCGCACACGCCCAAAGGTCGTAGCGATTTATGAGGACAACTTTAACTTCCTTTCCAAGATGTGCCTGAGCCGCATGCGCCAGATTGCATTCGGAATGATCGATACGGCGCGAGCAGGCGGATCGACAATTGTCGTGAATGGTTCCGATGCGTCGGATCATTCCGCCGAGTATCTGCAGAGAGGCGCCGATTATGTGCTGCTTGGGGAAGCTGAGTGGACGCTTCTCGAACTGGTCCAATCTGTCATAGGAGAATCAGGCAGACCGATCGAGGAGATCTGCGGGCTATCGTACTTTGACCGGAAGTTGAACTCTCCAACCCGAACTCTGCCCAGGCCGTTGTTGCGCAATCTCGATTTGCTTCCTCTACCATCAAGACAACTGGTCGACATTGATCGCTACCGCGACGTCTGGAAAAAAGCGCACGGCTTCTTCTCGTTGAATCTCGTGGCAAGTCGTGGTTGTCCGTACCGCTGCAACTGGTGTGCAAAGCCTATCTACGGCGATTCCTTCCACGCCCGGTCTCCAGAGAATGTCGCCGATGAAATGCTCGAGCTTCGGGAAAGATTTGGGGCCGATCACTTGTGGTTTGCGGATGATCTTTTTGGAGCGAACGACCGGTGGGTTCACGCTCTCGCTGAACATGTCGAACGGAAGAATGCTGCAGTCCACTTCAAAATGCAGTCGCGGGTAGATTTGATGAAGGAAACAACCGCAGGTGTTCTGCGACGGGCCGGCTGTGCTGAAGTGTGGATGGGAGTGGAGTCCGGCTCCCAGCAAATTCTCGATGCGATGGACAAGGGCACACGGGTCTCTCAAATTCGATCTGCTCGCGAAAACCTAAAGAAGAACGGAATTCGTGCTTGTTTTTTTCTTCAGTTCGGCTATCCCGGGGAAACATTGCGCGATATCGAGAAGACCATTCAGTTGGTTCGGGAAACTCGTCCGGACGATATCGGAGTATCCGTTTCATATCCGCTGCCTGGAACAAAGTTTTATGAGCGGGTGCGCGCAGGACTAGGCGAAAAAACGAATTGGGAAGACAGCGAAGACCTTTCCATGATGTTCAGGGGCGCTTACAAAACCGAGTTTTATCGTGCTCTCCACGATGCTTTGCACGCGGAGGTCGAGTCGTGGAACTCGACGGGGGACGGAATTCTGTTAGAGGAACTTTGGGCGCGAGTGGCTCAATTGGAAAAGACGTGCCGGATTTCCGATCCAACAAGGCTTAGGGTCATGGCCGGCGCCGGCGTGGAGAGCTAATATGCAGCACGCCTCCGGCGTGCGTAAGTTTCAGGAGGGGCCAAGAATCCGCGTCAGGCTCTGTTATGGATCTGCTTTTAACCCACGGCTATTTTCTTCACGAGGATGCTAAGGAACTTCAGATCATGAAGCCTTACGTTCCTCTGGGGATTCTGTATCTCGCATCACATCTGCGTGCGCGGAATTTTGACGTCGAAGTCTTTGACACCACCTTTGCTTCGCGGCAGGAGTTGCTGCGTCTGCTTCAGGATACTCGCCCCGCAGTTCTTGGAGTTTACGCGAATTTGATGACACGCGGCAGTGTGGTCCAGATCCTGCGGGCAGCCAAAGAAGCAGGTTGGAGAACTGTAGTCGGTGGCCCTGAACCCGGAGCATACGTCGAAGAGTATCTTGCCGCGGGTGCTGACATCGTTGTCATTGGTGAAGGAGAGATTACTTTAGAAGAACTGCTGCCCATACTACGAAGCGATTCCTTGCAGGCGCTCCATCACATCAATGGAATCGCTTTCCGCGGAGAAGATGGAAAGGTAAGGCGCACACCCCCGCGTTCGCAAATCCCCGACATCGACCGGCAACCCTGGCCCAGCCGCGAATCGGTGCCCATGGAGCGGTACATCGAAACGTGGCGTCAACATCATGGTACAGGTTCGGTATCGATCATTACCGCCAGAGGTTGCCCGTATGACTGCCGATGGTGCAGCCACGCGGTATATGGGAAGACGCATCGGCGGAGGAAACCCGCATCAGTGGTTGACGAACTGGAATGGATTCTCGACCGCTACAGCCCTGACATGCTGTGGATCGCCGACGACGTTTTCACGATTCATCACGGATGGCTCGCGCAGTTTGCAGCGGAAATGCGGCGCCGAAACCTGAAGATTCCTTTTGAGTGCATTTCCCGCGCTGACCGAATCAATCCACAAGTTGCCGATCTTCTTGCCGAGCTCAAGTGTTTCCGGATCTGGATTGGCTCGGAGAGTGGTTCACAACGGGTGCTCGACGCGATGCAGCGGGGAGTTACGACAATGCAGGTTCGGGATGCCGTGGAGGTTTGCAAAACGCGGGGGATCCAAACCGGTATGTTCCTGATGTGGGGTTATGAGGGTGAGGAGATGGAGGACGTCGAAGCCACCATTCGCCATGTTAAACGCACTCGCCCGGATATCTTCTTCACCACGGTGGCCTATCCGATACGCGGGACACCGTATTTCGCAGACGTAGCGGACCGCGTTGTTACAACGAAAGCTTGGGCTGATGGTTCCGACCGCGATTTTCGCATCCGTGGCCGCCACTCTCGGAACTTTTACCAAAACGCGGACAAACTGCTTCGTGCGGAAGTCGAACTCGACAACCGGTTGCGCTCCGACCCCGCTGCGGATGATTCGATTGTCGTAGGGTTGCGAGAACGAATTGCTCAAGCCCGGAACGGATTGAGAGAGACTTACGCAGAGCCGGAGGCTTGAATTGGAACATTCGATTCCGGTATCCGCACCTTTTGATGCAACCGCGGCCGCGTACGACGATACCTTCTCAAACTCCTCGATCGGTCGCCTTCAGCGCGAGCTGGTCTGGTTGGAAGCCGATCGCGCATTTCGCATCGGACAACACCTTCTGGAGATTAATTGCGGCACGGGTATTGATGCACTTCATTTCGCGAGCCGTGGTTTCAAGGTACTCGCTTGCGACTCGGCTTCTGCAATGGTCGATGTAGCACGACGGCGGCTGAATGCGTCAGCATTTCCACAAGCGGTCGACGTGCGCTGTCTTGCAATAGAGCAACTTGGAACGCTTGAACCCGAAAGGCCTTACAACGGAATCTTCTCGAACTTTGCAGGTTTGAACTGTCTTTCCGATTTGAATTCTGTCGTGCGCGATATGGCTCGGTTAGTGACACCGGGCGGCAAAGTTGTTCTCTGTTTGTTCGGACAGATCTGCGTTTGGGAGATTTTCTTCTATTCGCTCCGGGGCGACTTCAGTAAAGCGTTCCGACGTTTTCGTCGGCATGGAGCAGTCGCCGTTCTGGCTCCCGGTTCTCAAGTTGTCGTCCATTACCCAAGCGTACGAGAGTTGCGGCGGATGTTTTCGCCATACTTCCGGCTGGAAAGATGGAGAGGGGTGGGAATCAGTGTACCCCCTTCCTACCTGGAGGGCCTTGCTGTTTCGTTTCCACGGCTCCTCAGAGTTGCGGCCGGCATCGACGCGTGGTTTGGCCGATGCCCGGGCTTCCGAGCTTTGGCCGACCATGTCGTACTGACCTTTGAAAGATCGGACGCATGATCCTCCTTTACCATCCAAGCGACCAAACCCCGTTATCCGTGCTTGCGCCGGCAGCGGTGCTCGAAGACCGCGGAGATTACAATGACTAACCCGGCGTACAGTATGCCTGGCGTCCCTGTTGGTTCCGGCGCAGAGCATCGGATCAGAGAGCTTCCCATTCTGGTTATTTTTCCTCACAGCCGCTGCAATTGTCGTTGCGTGATGTGCGATATCTGGCGAATTCGGCAGACACGAGAAATTACGAAGCAAGACCTCGAGCTTCACCTCGCTAGCTTTCGCGAACTGAAAGTGAAGTGGATTGTCTTCTCGGGTGGGGAACCGTTGATGCATTCGGATCTGGGTTCCTTGTGTCGAATGTGTAGAGCAGAAGGCATGCGTTCGACGCTCCTCACTGCCGGACTATTGCTTGAGAAACATGCTGAAATGATTGTTGAGTCCATGGATGACATCATTGTGTCGATTGATGGGCCTCCGGAAATCCATGATCGAATTCGTGGCGTTCCCGATGCATATCGGCGACTGCACCGGGGAATCCAGCGCCTCCGCGGACTTCGGCCCCAGATACCGATCTCCGGCCGATGCACGATCCAGAAAGAAAATTATCGCGAGCTTCGCAACACCGTACGAACGGCGCACGAGCTGAATTTGAACTGTCTCTCGTTCCTTGCCGCGGACACAACGTCGGACGCGTTTAATCGACTCAATGGCTGGACACACGAGCGCCGCACGACTGTCACGTTGGATGAACTCGAAGCCGATTCGCTTGATGTCGAAATCGAAGCCCTCATTCGTGAATGCGGGAAGGAGATTGAATCAGGATTTGTCTTGGAAAGCCCATTTAAGCTTCGCCGCATCGCGCTTCATTTCCGTGCGCAACTCGGACAGGAACAAGCAACAGCTCC
>DATFXZ010000802.1:0-2751 GCA_035315305.1 Terriglobia bacterium
GGCAATGGCGATTCGGCGCTAGTGCAGTGGGACCAGAACGTAACGCCGAATGAGCATGCGCTCGCTCGGAAGTATGTGCTCTTCGACAATTTTTACGACTCCAGTGTGCTCTCTGCCGATGGTCATCAATGGGCCGTTCAGGGCGTTGCGCCCGACTATATGGAACACTTGTTCACGGATTTCAACCGAAGCTATCCCTCGAACGGTGGCGACAGCATGGACTACCTGCCCACTGCCTTTTTGTGGTCCAATGCCTTGGCGCACGGACTCTCGGTGCGCATTTACGGTGAATACGCATCTTCCGGCAACCCAGCCGGCTTTGTTTGCCCGCCAGGAACGCCGTTTCCAACGTGGTCGCAATGGTATCACGATTCGCAAGTTCTCGAGGGAAAGATAACCGGCGCCTTGACAGTGCCAGTGGGTCTTTGCCACACAGTCACCGATGTTCCCTCCGTGACGGCGAACATCTACCCGCCATATCCACAATTCAACACCGGAATTCCGGATCAGTATCGTTTTGACGTCTTTCTGCCGGAATTCCAAGCCTACGTGGCTAATAACAACCTGCCAAACCTGATCATCATGAAAATCTGCGATGACCATACCAGTGGCGGCAGCCTTGGTTTTCCTACTCCGGCTGCGCAAAATGCCGATAACGACCTTGCGGTGGGCCGCCTGGTCGACTTGGTGAGCCACAGCATTTACTGGAAGGACAGCGCAATCGTTATGGTAGAGGACGATCCTCAGAATGGCGTCGACCATGTGGACGGTCACCGGTCCACAGCCTTTATCATTAGCCCCTACACGAAACGCGGCGCCGTAGTTCACACTTACTACACTCAGGTCAACTTACTCCGGACGGTCGAGGCTATGCTGGGTCTTCCCCCGATGAACCAACACGACCAACTCGTGTTGCCCATGGCCGACGCTTTTACAGACGACGCGGATCTGAGCGCTTACACCGTTATTCCAAATAACATCCCGCTCGATACCATGAACGGGAGCGCCAGAAACAAGCTGGAAAAGGCCTGGCAGACGGAAGTGGCGAAATACTTTCCGCGAGGACCCAACCAGCAAGCTGACCTCGCCGATCCGAACCTGCTCAACCACGCGATCTGGTACACGAACACGCATTTTTCGAAACCCTTTCCCGGCGAAAAACGCGTTCTGTACCCTAATCAAGTGAAGGCGGCTCCTGGCGATAAAGACGATAGATAGTAGAAATGGCAGGGAGTAGCTATGCTTCCTTTGCGCGAAGTGTGCCACATCACTTTAGAGGATAGGCATGCTCGCAGTAGAGCTACTCCCTCTGTAAGTCCGCAGCCGGACGGTCCCATTCATCAATCTGTTACGCCTGTTGGATACCATTGGAGCTCTCAGGTCTCCTTTTATGAGTGTGCTACAAAGACTCTTTCTTCTGTTGTCGCTCTTCCTTTGTTTGAACCTTCATGCACAGGTGGCCCGAACCTCGCTTGCCGGAACCGTTACGGACGAACAGGGAAAACGAATCCCTGAAGCCAGGGTCAAGATAGTTAATGTCGCCACCGGCCTTAAGCGCGAAACCGAAACGGGCTCCCAGGGCTCGTACGTTTTGCCTAATCTGGAAGCCGGAAGTTTTACGGTCGAAATTACCAAGGAAGGATTCGCGGCGTTCCGGCTCCGGAATGCAAAATTGGAGGTTGGAAATCCTCGAATACTCGATGTAACGCTAAGTGTCGCCGAACGCACCGAGGCGGTGAATGTCACTGAGGCGGAGTTTCAACTGGACCGCCTCGATGCCACTGTCGGCGCGCCGGTGGAACAGAAACAAGTCGATGAACTGCCGATCAACGGCAGGAACTGGTCAACGCTTACGGCGCTTGTTCCTGGCGCCGTCGATACGGGTGCTGGAGACCAACGGACCATCCGTTTCGCCGGACACGGACTGGACGACAACAACCTGACGCTGGATGGTGTGGACGCGACCGCGGTTTTCAATCAAATGCAGCGCGAATATGTCCGGCTCACCATTCCACTCGAATCGATTGATCAATTCGACGTCAAGGATCAGACCTTCGGCGCGGATGTTGAGGGGGGCACGGCCGGGGCGCAGGTCGCTGTCATTTCTCCGTCTGGAACGAACACGCTCCATGGCAATGTATTTGATTATTTTCGGAATGACGCATTCGAAGCGCGCTCGCCTTTTAATGGGCCGTCGCCAAATCCGTTCCTGCTTAACCAATTCGGGGCCGCAATAGGTGGGCCAATCGTCCACGACAAGTTGTTCTTCTATGCGGCCTATGAAGGCTTGCGGCAGCGATTGGATGGAACACAGATCGGCCTGGCGCCGAGCCCCAGCTTCCTCGCACAGGCGGCTTCTACATCACCGGCGCTGCTGCCGATTTTAAGGGCTTATCCTGCGGGAACCTCGCCAACCACCCAGCCGGACGTCTGGAATTATAACGCGCTCGGTCGTCAGATCGATAACGAAGATTCTGGCATGATCCGGCTCGATTACCACTATTCCGACAAAACCACTTCTTTCGTGCGCTTCAATTCCGATGAGGCAGTGCAAACAATCCCGACGGGACAGCTCATTGCCAGGACCCAATACGACACGAAGTTCAACAACGGGGTTTTCGAGGTGCTGCACGTGTTCTCGCCGGCGGTAATCGACGAGTTCAAGTTCGGCATCAACCAGGACTTCTATCATGCTGCGACGCTCTCTCCTGCGCCCTACACGTTCAGCGTTTCCGGTTTCAGTTCGCTCGC
>DATFXZ010000803.1:0-8806 GCA_035315305.1 Terriglobia bacterium
TATTTCACAACCGTCGTGACGGCATCACTTTTGCCGTTCGAAATCTACGAAATGGTACACGAGCCAAGCGTCGTAAAGGCTTTGGTGATCATTATCAATATCGCAATCGTCGTTTATTTAATTGTCCGCCTTCGTTTCAAAACGAACCGCAAGTTCAGGCGGTGATCCCTAACGGTGGAACACGACGGCCTACACCTCTCTCTGACAGGAGCGTCGGAGGATTTCGACTATCCAAGACTTGCGCCCTCTCGATACGTTTTTATAGCTACCGAAATAACGAAGGAGGTTCGTTTATGCAACTTAACGAGACCGTCCGAGCTTATGATTTGGCTGAAGCCTTACGTGGTGAATGCGGCAAGTTTGAAGTCGTTACATCACAGGGCACACGTATGATCGTGACATGCCTTCCGGGCCACTCCATCGCCAATCTTTGCGTCGCAACCGAAGGCGGTCACGAACAGATGATCTGGGTTAAAAAGATCGCCGATTTCCAAGTCCAGCCCGCTCCTCATTTCCGTCAAGCAACGGGTGACTGACTTCATCGACGCAACTTTTGAGGGACGGGCCTTGACGGCTCGTCCCCGGTTCTGAGATTGGTTGCTCCAATCGCTCAGGAGACATCTCCCTGACGGCTTGGTTCAAGCAGCCCGCTTCTTCCTGCGAACTTCTTCTTCGCTTGTCTTCGTAATGGACTCGGGAGTCTCTTCGTGCCAGAACCCAAACTCAGGAGGGTTGAGCCACCTGATAATCCAGCCCCCCAGTACGTCCGAGAGAAAGTCTTTCCACGCGGATCGACCAAGACCGGAAAGTTCGGGGAATACGATGCCCGGTTCGCGAGGCTGCTTCTTGGAGAGAGGGACGACTTCAGGTACGAGGTCGGGACGATGATTCAGGATACGCGTCGGCCGCGTCGGTATAAAGCTTCGATTGTCCAGAATGTTGCCGACTACGGCTCGATAGAGCGACGGTTTATCTTTGGGTTCCAGGGCGGCGATGACGAGATATTCCGTCCAATCAGAAAACAAAATGTATGCACGCCGGCCGACGTACATTGCGAGAATGGCACGCCTGTTGGAAAATTCGTCGTCCCATTCCAGTTGTACGAGTTCATCAATCAGCCAGCGGTTCTGCAGGAATCGTATGCGCCGAATCTCGAGCTCGAGCAGTTCCTCGTCTGATTCAGCTATGGATTCAAGCCAATCGTCGATGGTCAGCTGAGTATCAGGAAACCAGATCGTTCCTGCACGAAATGAAGCCTTTACAGTGAGCGCCTTCTTTAGCCTTTCTTCGATCCCTTCCCACGCCATACTTAATTAGACGGCCTAACTGTAAGTTTTCTGGCAGCGCCACGAAGCCTCAGGCCTATTCATTGCGGTCTTTCCCGAACGACTTCGCGAGGATCCTTGTCTCGGCGCACGAGATAGTGGCTTACCGGAAACGTCAAAAACGGTAAGGACATCCGAAGGAGGTACTATGCGTCCGAGCATCCGGCTTGGCCGTCTGTTTGGAATCGAAATCGGATTACATTACAGCTGGTTCATCATCGCCCTATTGATCTTTTTCTCGTTGGTCGGACACTTTCACGTAATCAACCCACAATGGAGTCCGGCCGTTGCATGGACTTTGGCGGCGATCACGGCGCTGCTTTTCTTCGCCAGCATTCTAGCGCATGAACTGTCACATGCCGCCGTCGCGAAATCTCGTGGCATGCCCGTGAAATCCATCACATTGTTCGCACTTGGCGGGGTGGCGAACATCGAGAAGGAATCCGTGGATGCGAAATCGGAATTCTGGATGGCCATTGTCGGCCCTATCACAAGCGCAGTTCTCGGACTATCCTTCCTTGCAATCGCTTGGACGGCCGGCTGGCAGCCTTCAAGAGGAACGCCGGCGGTGCCGTTGTGGGCAGGGCTGGTGTGGCTCGGCTACATCAATATCGCACTCGCGGTATTCAATATGATTCCCGCATTCCCGCTTGATGGCGGGCGAGTTCTTCGATCGATCATCTGGGGAATTAACCGCGATCCCGTCCGATCCACGAAAATTGCGGCCGGTGTCGGCCAGTTCATCTCTGTGGCTTTCATTGTGATTGGCCTTCTCCGCTTCTTCGCAGGAGCTGATTTCGGTGGATTGTGGCTCGCGTTTATCGGGTGGTTTTTGAAGGACGCCGCCGCGGCCACTTACATAGGAGTTAAGGCATCAGCCGCGCTATCTGGTGTTCGCGTCAGGGACGTGATGGCTCAGGATTGTCCGACTGTGGATGGAAACTTGAATCTACGTACATTTGTTGAAGACTACCTAATGCGCACCGGACGCCGTTGCTTCATCGTCCGCGAGGACGGTCGCCACATCGGGCTTGTCACTGTAAATGAATTGAAGAAAGTTGAATCTGATCGTCGGCCGTTCACGACAGTGGCGCAGATCGCGGTTCCCTTCGAACGAGTTCATTCGGTATCGCCGGATACGCCTTTGAATCAGGCATTGCAGTTGATGACCTCTAGCGACGTCAATCAATTGCCGGTGATCTCAAACGGCGAATTAGCGGGTGTAATCACCCGTAGCCAAGTATTGCAGTTTCTTCAAACGAACGCTGAATTGAAGGCCGCATAAATGAGTCGGGCCCGGAACCTAGTGCCATTGTAGATCCAGGCTGTTGTCTTCCCTTAACTGCACGCTTGTCCCAAACGGTGATCCGAGATCGTTCAGCAGATCGCGGAGCCATTGTGCATCCGCTGCCGATGCACGGTTTAGTTGAAAACGCTTCATTTGCATCGGTACGATTCGCAACTCCACGAGTTCCCCTTGCGAGTCGAATTTCGTAAGGTACATCAGACTTAAATCGCTTCTGAACTCCTCGAACCCACAGATTCCCTCATAGTCGGTGAGGAAATCACCACAGCCGTATAAGATCAGACGCTGCCGGTAAACCTCGATGGACTTCACGTGATGGGACGAATGGCCGTGAACCACGTCTACGCCCTCATCGACGAGGCGGTGTGCGAACTCGACCTGCTCAGGCGGAATGGAAAAACCCCAGTTATCGCCCCAGTGTACCGAGACCACGCCTATGATGCCGGCGCCCTTCAATCGCCGCACTTCGCCGGTGACCCGTCGTGCTGCATCTTCCGATAGATCATCGAGCAGATAGATGCCTGGCCGGTCCTCGGTTGCGGTCCAGCTCGGAGGAATACCACTAGTCGTCGAACCAATACCTAAAACGACTACCTGCCCCTTGTCGAGCGCGTCGAGTATGGCCGGCGACGCGGCTTCCGCTCGGTTTGTCCCGGCACCCGCTCGCGTGACACCTGCCTTATCCAGAGCGTCCATCGTCTCCGCCAGGCCCTCGTATCCCCAGTCCAGCGTGTGATTGTTTGCGAGAGAGCAGCAGTCGATGCGAGCAGCGGTAATGCAACCGACATTCGCAGGATTCATGCGGTAGTGAACCGGTTTGTTCGGCCAGGCGTCCTCACTCACAGTAATGCTGGTCTCGAGATTGATGATACGTAGATCGGTTCCAGCCCTGTCCAACTCTTCCAACGCCTCGCCCCAAACGTAGGCAGAATCCACAGGCCGAGGGATCGGGCCGTTGGCAGCTTCCGCAAGGGCGACGTACTCGCGAGCATCACGGACGTATGATTCATACAGAATCGCGTTTCCGGGATACGGAAGGATTTGATCGATGCCTCGTCCTATCATCACATCGCCGCAAAAGAAGATGCAGATGGGCTGATTCAGGCTCATTCTTTGCCCATTTCCTTCCTCGCTACTTTGTTCAATGGCAGAACTCATATAGTAATTAGACCTCTGAGACCAGGGATCGCGAACGGAGGTTCCCGGGCTCCCCCTGTGGGCCGGAAATTAAAGAAGGCCCTGAAAGCGAACGTTTGAAATCTGGTCGTACTGGGGCTAATACTTCTGTAAGAGATGACTCACTGATTGCATGTACCGCCAACCTGCACTGGAGAAGCCCTTCGCCCGATGGCTCAGCGGAGGCGGTCCGTTAGCAGATCGTCACTCCCCGAAAGAAACCCATCCGTGGTATCTCGTCCTGTGGCTCACCGGAGTTGATTACTTTTCCACACTGGGCTACCAGCCCGGCATCGCGTTACTCGCTGCCAGCTCCCTCGCTCCACTATCGACGGGCATTTTGGTTGCGGTCACGCTGCTTGGAGCGTTGCCGGTCTATTCCCAAGTCGCTTCTCGCTCCTACGCCGGGCAGGGTTCCATCGCGATGCTGGAAAATCTTCTGCCCGGCTGGGCGGGCAAATTTTTCGTGCTCGTGCTGCTTGGTTTTGCGGGAACGGATTTCATCATCACGATGACTCTTTCTGCTGCTGACGCAGCACAGCACGCGATCGAAAATCCGTACCTGAATCCATACCTCGGAGAGCATCGCATCTATCTGACGGTCGGTCTGCTAGCTCTCCTTGCTGCGGTTTTTCTCAAAGGATTCCGCGAGGCGATCCACTTTGCGGTGGCCGTTGCCGTTCCTTACCTCGTGCTGAATCTCATAGTGCTCATCCGCAGCGTGAGCGAGATTCTTCGCCGCCCGGAACTAATCCATGCCTGGGATAGGGAACTCCTCATACACGGCGACTGGACGATGTTGTTGATCGCATCTGCGCTGATCTTTCCCAGGCTCGCGCTGGGCATGAGTGGTTTTGAGACGGGCGTTTCCGTCATGCCTCTGGTCGCCGGTGCCACCATTCAAGAGCGTATTCGCGCAACGAGGTTGCTTCTTGCGACTGCCGCTTTGATCATGAGTATCTTTCTGGTCTTATCGAGTCTTGCTACGACTCTCCTGATTCCCGTCGATCTGGTCCGTCTCGGCGCTCCGGCTTACGGCCGCGCGATCGCATATCTCGCTCACGAATTCATGGGTAACACCTTTGGTACGGTCTATGACATGGCGACGATAACGATTCTATGGTTCGCGGGCGCGTCCGCGATGGCCGGACTGATCAGTCTGGTGCCGCGTTATTTGCCGCGTTTCGGAATGGCGCCGCACTGGGTATCCTACCGTCGGCCGCTGGTCATCTTGTTATTTACCATTTCGGTCATCATCACTCTCGTTTTTCGCGCGGATGTGCAGGCTCAGGCCGGAGCGTATGCAACGGGCGTTCTCATGCTCATACTGTCTGCGGCGGTGGCTGTGGCCCTGGCCCTGGCACTGTGGCGCGAGAGTCGCCGAGTGTTGTGCATTTATTTCTGGATCGTCAGCATCATCTTCGCCTTCGCTCTGGTCGACAATATGATTGAGCGTCCTGACGGCGCGATCATCGCGAGCATTTTCATCGCTATCATGCTGGTTGTGAGCGGCGTGAGCCGCTACCTGAGGTCCACCGAATTGCGGGTTGCCGAGATGACGTTCGCGGACGATGACACCGTCCGCCTCTGGAAGGGAATTGTCGGCAAGAAAATCAATCTGGCGCCTCTACGAACTAATACGCCGAAAGCGCGCAACCGAAAAGCGGCGGAGATCCTTAAACACTACCATCCGCGAGGACCGCTCGGGTTCATACACGTCAAACTGTTGGACAACCGAAGCGAGTTCCTCGCGCCGATCCAGGTGCGGGTCTGGAAGGAGCGAGAGGACTATGTCATCGAAGTTAATGGCGCTATCGCTATCGCCAACACGATCGCGTACATCAGTGAGCTTGTCGATCCAATCAGCATCTTCCTGGGCCTCACGCGGCAGAATCTAATGACCCAGTCTTTTCGCTTCCTGCTGTTCGGAGAAGGCGAAACAGGGCTGCTGGTTTACGCGATTCTGTTGAAATATTGGAAGTCGACGCCTGAGGAAGATGTCCGGCCTCTGATTTTCCTCATGAGCGAGTAATTTTTTCTGCTGTTATCTCGCCATCGCACATGCCAGGTTAAAGCCGGCCGAAATAGCTCCGATGTGACTCAGAGCCTGCGGAAAGTTTCCAAGGAACATTCCAGACGCGGGATCGATCTGTTCCGAAAACAATCCTAGACGTGAGGCTCGACCGCACAGCGAGTCATACAATGACATCGCTTCGTCAAGGCGGCCCAGTGCAGTCAGATTATCCACGAGCCAGAAACTACAAAGCAGAAAAGCGCCTTGCTTGTCCGGAAGGCCGTCCGGTGATTCTTCGATGCGATAGCGATAGAGAAGCCCATTGCCTGCATCAAGGTGCTGCCGGATCGCCTCAATGGTGGCGATCATCTTCGGATGATCTGCCGGGATCACGCGTCGGAGTGGGAGACTCAGCAGGCTGGCGTCAAGGCCGCCCCCGCCGCCAAGCTGTTGCGTAAGGGCCTGCAAGTTAGGATCCCATGCTTTTTCAAGGATCGTCTTCGTAATTCTGTCTGCCTTCTTCCTCCATGCTGCGATGTCGTCGGGAAAGCCGAACAGTTCTGCGATCCTGGCTCCACGATCCAAAGCCACCTGGCACAACGCAGCGGAATACGTGAACGGACGGGGTGCCGTACGGACTTCCCATATGCCGTGGTCCGGGGTGGCACACTCGTTTGCTGCTGCCGTGATGAGGTTCCTTAGATGGGCCCACAGTCTCAGATCGATCGATCCGTGATACTTAACCCACTGATAGGCGCAGTCGAGAATTTCACCGTAAACATCGTGCTGAATTTGATCTGCTGCGGCATTTCCCCACCGCACCGGTACTGAGCGCCGGTAGCCCGAATAGTCGAAGTCCTCACGCTCCCTTGGCGGAACGTTGCCGTCAATGTCGTAAAGCACTCGCGGCCTTTCGCCACGTTCGATGGCATCGAGTACCCATCTCAGGAAGCCCCTTGCTTCGCACGAAAAGCCGATCCGGTGAAGCGCGTACACCGAGAACGCCGCATCACGAATCCAGGAATAGCGATAGTCCCAGTTCCTTCGGCCACCAATGTCTTCGGGTAAGGATGAGGTCGGAGCCGCGACAATTGAGCCGTTGCGGAAGTGATCCAGCAACTTCAATGTGATTGCCGAGCGACGTACGATCTGTTCTTGTGGGCCCTCATAGCGGAATCCCTGAATCCACCGTTGCCATGCCTTCACGGTGTCTTCCAGCGCCTCTTCGATATTGCTCGTTGTGTGCGCGTAGTTGCCGCTCCAACTGAGCGCAAATGACATTCGTTCACCCGAGGACAAATGAATTTTGGAGTGCAGGTTGTCAATCAGAGGCCTCGTGCTCAGGTGTAGTTCCAGACCGGCATGCTCCGGCGACTGAATCTGAAATCCGTCGCTGATCTTCTGTACCTGTATCCCTTGCGCAAGCTTGAGAACGACGCTGAGATCAATACTGCCTTCGAGAACCGCAACGGATCGGATCAGCTGACGACGCGCTGCTTCGGCATCTTCAGCGAGATCCGTTCCCGTCTGCAAGGCAAGAGCGTCGGTAATCGAAACGAGGCCGGACTGCGACAGGATCTCTGTAACGAGCACACCGGTATCCGGAACATAGAACTGGTGGGATCCGACCGGATTCTCTGGAGTGATAGCAAAGTACGACCCGTGTCGTGCATCGATGATTGCATCGAATACCGGAGGAGAGTCGAAACGAGGGATGCACATCCACCAAATAGTCCCGTCACGACCGACAAGGGCGGCGGTAGTGCCGTCGCCGATGAGCCCATGATCTTCGATCGGTAAATAACCATCGAAGTAGCGGACTGTAGGTAGCAGCCCCATACTCTTTAGACGATGGCCCGGGCCGAGGCGCAGCGTCCGTCAATGTCAAGTATGGGTTTATGTATGTTCTATCGGCTGATACGGACACCAAACGATCGCACAATCGCTATGTTGCGGCTCGCAGGGCTAGCTATTCGATTCCCCAGCTGAATTTTCGTTCCGGCGTCACTTCAATAATCGCGGAATCGCGCTCGTCGAGAGGGGAGCTCTGTTCATATTGGGAATACTTGGCGTAGATCTTCTTACGGATTTGTCGAAACTCCTTCGCATTCACAATGCGGGCTTTGCCTTGAACCATGATCCCCCGAATATAGCTCCACGCCTCGCTGTATTCATCGAAGACTACGGTTACGTTAGGATTACCTTCGATGTTATGGACCTTCCTGGCGCTTTGCTCCGTGCCGAAGTAGATCTTGTTCTTGTCGCACAGAGGACACACCGGAACGTTATGAGGTACGCCGTCTGAGTTGACTGTGGCGACGCGCGCAACACGCAGGGACTCTGCGAAGTTTTTCTCCTTCGTTGTAAGTTTCATGTTTCCTCCAATCGCAATATCGATTCCAGGCGCCTATAGGAATGATTGACGGGTTGGCACGAATCGGCGTCTGATACGTGAACCAGTGATCGCCTTTTTTGAAGGCGCTCGAATGGTGTTTTTAGCACAGGATCGTAGGGCCTGTTGCTCACTCCAGGATGGTGTGTGAGCGACCCCCTCCCGCCTTCGGCGGCTCTCCCCCTCACGAGGGGGAGATTAACTCTTACATGGTGACAAACCTAGTCTCCTCCTCGTGAGGGGGAGACGCGAGCGGAGCGAGGGGGGTCGCTGACACACCATCCTGCAGTTGGGCAAGACGCCCTTACAGGAGAGACAATTTTCATGCAGATCGACGATGTGCTTCAGCAAGAGGGACCTCAACCGCAACATCGAACTTCGAGTAATACTTCTTCACCTGGTCGGCACCGTACTTGCGTTTGAACATCTCGACAATATCTCGCACCTTGGCCTGATCCGTGATGGGAGTCACTTCAGCGGTCCATTCTTTTCCATCGGCATTCAGGCGCATCGTGCGCGTTTTCAAAATGTTCTTGTACCAATCACTATCCGAACCCTTCACAGGCAGGAGATAAAGCTTCTCGTCTTCCTGA
>DATFXZ010000804.1:0-6606 GCA_035315305.1 Terriglobia bacterium
AAGAGCGGCGACTGGATCGACCAGTCGAGCCAGGAAAGCGACCTTCACGTACGCCTCGCCCTGAAGCAAACCGACTCTAAACTTCTCCGTGCGATCGACGAGGCGATCCACCGAATCGATCAGGGCACTTATGGCATCTGCATGGAATGTGAAAACGAGATCGCGCCGGCCCGCCTCGAAGCGGTTCCCTGGACCCGCGTCTGCATCGACTGCAAGGTCAAGCAACAAGGCTGACCATCATCCTGCGTCACACGGACGCTAATTCTTCGATCTTCAGCCAGGTCGAGTAGCAGGTAAACCGTCATCTGGGGTGAAGAACTCGAAGCCGGCGAGTTGGTTCAAGCCCGCCTTGGTAAAGCCGTAGTCACTGACGATTATCTTTCCATCCGCTTGAATTAGAAAAATGCCTGGAACGAATTGCAAGCCATAGTCCGCGGATACGGGATAAGGATGTTCATCGATGAGCAGGTCGAAGGTGATTCCGTATTGGTTCGCGAAACGGCGTGTCTCGTCGCTATCGTCCTCAGAAATTCCCCAGAGCGTCCATCCTGCAGTCTGTCCGACTTGAGAAAAAATCCGTTGAACATGCGGGAACGTGAATTGGCAGGTTGGGCAGTCCCCTTTGTAGAAGATCAAGGCCACCGGCCCGCGAGCTAAGGCTTCGGAAAGCCGGTGTGTTTCGCCCTTAAAGTCTTTCAATTCAAAGTCTGGCGCCCGGTTTCCGATTGAAATTTGGCTCATTTGTCCCCCGAGTATAATGGCCCGGCGTTTTGGAGGAAAGGGGTGCAATCAGAAGTGCTGCTGGGGGACAGACGTATGAATTCGGTGTCAGGCACATCAAACTTATAAAACCAGTGCCCGACACCGAATTCATACGTCTGTCCCCGAATTATCCTCAGCAGCACTTCTGATTGCACCCGGAGGAAGAGGCAGATGGCAAAGATCGATGCATTCTTCAATCTAATGGATGAGGTTGGCGCGTCGGACTTGCATTTGGCGTCGGGTTCTCAACCGATCCTCCGAATTCGCGGCGAAATGGAGCGCGTCAAGTTTCCGCCTCTAGATAATGACGAACTGAAGGCGATGCTCTATGAAATTGCGCCGGAATTCAAAGTGAAGGTTTTCGAAGAGACCGGGGATGTCGATTTCGGCTATGAAATCCCTGGTAAAGCGAGATACCGCGCGAATTTTTTTAATCAGAAACATGGCGTCGCGGCAGTCTTCCGGCAGATCCCTTCTAAAGTCTTGACCGTCGACCAGCTTGGCCTTCCTCCAATCGTCAAGAAATTTGCGGCACTGCATAAAGGTCTCATTCTTGTGACTGGGCCGACGGGAAGCGGCAAATCTACGACTCTCGCCTCCATTGTCGACCACGCCAACAAAACGCGCCGGGACCACATCATCACCGTGGAAGATCCAATCGAGTTCGTGCACGACAGTCAGAGCTGTCTGGTAAATCATCGTGAAGTTGGGCTGCATACCAGGTCATTCGCGGCAGCACTGCGCGGAGCGCTTCGCGAAGATCCCGACGTCATTCTTGTCGGTGAAATGCGCGACCTCGAGACCATCGAACTTGCACTAACCGCCGCCGCCACAGGTCACCTGGTATTTGGGACTCTGCATACGCCGAGCGCGGCCAAGACGATCGACCGTGTGATTGACGTATTTCCGGCGGCGCAACAGAACCAAATTCGCAACACGCTATCGGAATCCTTGAAGGGCGTTATCGCACAGAACCTATTTAAACGTATCGATACGAAAGGCCGCGTCTGCGCTCTGGAAATCCTTGTAGTCACCCCGGCTATCGCGAACTTGATCCGCGAAGCGAAGACGTTTCAGATTCCCGGCATGCTGCAGGTCGGCCGGAAATACGGAATGCAGACACTCGATGACGCCATTATGGACCTCCTCAGCAAAAACATGATCAGCCCGGAGGACGCCTACGCTCGCTGCCTCGATAAAAACAAGTTCCGCCCCCTAGTAAAGAATCCACCCGAAGAGTGGGAGTAGACCTTAAATGACCAAAGCCGAATTGGATTACATCCTAGGAACCATGCTGGATTCCCAGAGAATTGTCTCGGACCTCAACCTTACGGTGGATAAGCCCTTGCAGGTCGAATCTGTAGGCGAGTTAGTGCCCGTCACGATCGAACCGCCGATCGAAAGACTGACGCCCTTCCAGACAGAGACAATTGCTCTGAACATGCTCAACCGCAATCGGCGCTTGACCGAAGATTTAATCAAAACGGGATCATGCGACAGTTCATATTCGCTCGGACAGAAGGCTCGCTTCCGCGTCAATGTCTTCACGCAACGAGGCCATTACTCGATCATTCTTCGAAAACTGTCGACCGATATTCCAAGTGTGGATCAGCTCAACCTGCCGCCGATTTTCCACACGATCGCTAAAGAAAAGACGGGGCTCGTGCTTGTTACCGGTGCGACAGGAAGCGGTAAATCCACAACGCTTGCGGCCCTTTTGAATGAGCTGAACGAATCCAAAGCGATCCATATCGTGACGCTGGAGGACCCGGTGGAGTTCGTTCACCCACAGAAGAAAGCAACGTTTAACCAACGTGAAATGGGTAACGATTTCAGTACATTTGCGGCGGGACTCAGAGCATCTCTACGCCAGGCTCCGAAGGTCATCCTCGTCGGTGAAATGCGTGATCGCGAAACGGTCGAAATCGGTATGTCGGCGGCCGAAACCGGTCACCTGGTGTTGACGACATTGCACACGATCAATGCCGGGCAGACGATCAATCGTATCGTTGGCATGTTCGATCAATCGGAAGAACAACAGATCCGGATTCGTCTTGCGGAAACCGTCCGCTGGATTGTGTCGCAGCGGCTGCTTCCGAAAGTCGGTGGCGGACGTATCGCCGCACTCGAAATTATGGGTAACAGCCTTCGAACGAAGGAAGCGATCGAGCACGGTGAAGGAGAAGGCAAAACATTCTACGAAATTATCGAAGCGGCCGCCGCGTTCGGGTGGAAGACGTTCGACATGGCCGTGCTCGAATTGTTCGAGCAAGGAATGATCACGGAAGAAACAGCGATTCTCTATTGCACGAACAAGGGTGTGGTAACCCGCGGGATCGACGCCATTAAAAAGGGTAGGGGCCAATCCACGAGTACGCTTGTCGGCCTGGCTCTCGACACCGGCTATAGGAAAAGAAAATGAGCTCACTAGAGTTTTTCGAACTCGGCGACAAAACGTCGTTGATTTGCACGGATCCCAGTACTTCGGACGTGGTAAAGGCAACTCTAAAGGAACTGGGATTCAGGTCCCATACTGCGGAGACGCCGGAACTGGCAGTCGAGGGAATGCGTTACACCAGCTACGATTGCATCGTCGTGCACGAGAACTTTGCCGGGAGCTCGCTGCGCTCGAATCCCGTCCTCAATTACCTCGTGCCGCTGCCGATGGCGCAGCGCCGATATTCGTTCGTCTGTCTCATCGGACCGTCTTTCAAAACACTCGATGCGCTGCAGGCGTTTGCCGAGAGCGTTCATCTAGTGCTGAACCCTGCGGACCTGCCGAATTTCGGACCGATTTTGAAGAAAGGTTTAGCGGAGTTTGAATCATTGTATCGGGTGTACAAAGGGACGCTTGCCGCGATTGGAGAACGTTAAAAAGTAACCTAGCGGGGAATCTGAAACTTCACGTCGTGCTCGAATTTTTTCCTGTAAACCTCGCGCTGGATTACCGGAATATCGATATCCACATCGTAATTGACGGCGATATTGAGTGTATTGCGCTGACCGCGGACCACGATCTGATCGGACCGCACCGGGAGCGACAGCTGCTCCGCCTTGACCAACAGAAGTTCGCGGACCTCCTTGGGAGATCGCCCGTCATTGCCGGCAAGTTGGACGATGTAGTGCATATAATCGCCAAATTCCCGGTCATTACTGGTCATTCGAATATAGTCGTAGCAAAGATAGAAGTAGAACGAGGCCACAAGCACCCATAGGAGCAGAGTGAGTCGTTGCCTATTGGAACTCCGAACGATGGACATCTACTCCACCTTTTGTTGTTCCAATGAACGCACGAACTTGAGCACCTCCTCCTGCTGGGCTCTGGAGAGGTTGCGCAGATGGTCGACGATTTCCATAACAAGACGATCTTCCTTCGACCGGCTCGAAACGCCGTTCCGTTTACCGTTCCCGTTCAGTTTCATCAGCCGTTGAAAGGCCTCATCGATTCCGTCGAGAAAGTCGTCGTCCATTTGCGCCCTCAAGTCTTCATCCGGTAATCATCTTTCGGGCATACCCAATACATCCCACCGGGCATTCCCGCAGACTTGATCACGCGGGTGGCGACCATAATAGTCGCGCACTGCGGACACGGCTTCCCCGCTTGAATGGCGTCCTTATCTTTACCAAGGCTGGCACGCGCGGTCTTACTTAGCTTTGCACCAGATGCCATCGAATTTGAACCTCCTAATTATCACGGTGTCATGAAATCCAAATTATAAATACTATCGAAATTACCAACCTATGGCGAGACCGTCTTTCCGCGGGTCCGAGCCGCCCACCAGGACACCCGTCTTCGGGTCGATTAGGATCCCTTGATAGCCGCCCCAGACATCAATTCCCGAGGCCACACGGTGACCCATCTTTTCGAGACTGGATCGAACTGAAGAGCTAAAAGCAGATTCAAGCAAAACTTCTTCGCCCGAGTGACGGAACCTCGGAGCTTCACCGGCGTGTTGGACGTCCATTCCGAAATCGATCAGGTTCACTAACACCTGTACATGGCCTTGTGGCTGATTATCTCCGCCCATTACACCAAATGAGAAAAATGGTCTGTTTTCTTTCAGCACCATAGCCGGAATCAGTGTGTGGAACGGACGCTTGCGCGGTGCGATCACGTTGCGATGCGCCGGATCGAGATCGAACAATGATCCGCGATTATGCAGGACGATGCCGGTGTCGCCGGCAACCAGACCGGAGCCGAAACTTTCGAACAAGCTGTTGATAAAAGAAACGACGTTTCGATCTTTGTCGACGACGGTCAGATAGACCGTATCGCCGTTCTCCCGAAGACCTGGACGAGGATTCGGCATCGCGTGAGTTGGCGAAATGAGTTTGCGACGCTCCGCCGCGTATTCCTTGGAGATGAGGCGAAACACAGGAACGCGGACCTTGTCCGGATCTGCGATGTAGTGGTCGCGGTCGGCAAAGGCCAGCTTCTTGGCCTCGATCATCAAATGCAGACAATCGGCCGAATTCTGGCCGAGACTCTTCAGGTCAAAACCTTCCAAAATGTTTAGCATCTCCAGCGCAGTGATTCCCTGCGTCTGGGCGCCAAGCTCATAAATGTCGTAGCCACGATAGGTTGTCGATATAGGCTCGATCCATTGCGCATCGAATTCGGCGAAGTCCGCAAACGTCAGCGTCCCATCGCGTTTTTCGGAGAATTCCACGATCTTTTGCGCAATCTCGCCCTTGTAGAAAACTGTGCGGCCGCCTTCGGCAATCAGGCGCAACGTTCGGGCAAGTCTGGGGAGCCGGACGATCTCGCCGTGCCGGGGTGCGTGCCCATCCCGAAGAAGATCCCCCGCAGCCTCGGGCGTGGAGCGGAGTCTGTCCTCCGTCCGCTGCCACTGATTGGAAATGATGTCGGAAACAGGAAACCCTCTCTCCGCGTATTCGATCGCCGGTGAAAGAATCCGGTCCATCGCCATCTTCCCATATCGTTCGTGAAGCTTGTACCAACCGGCGACCGCGCCTGGAACCGTAACGGAGTGCATACCGAACAACGGTAGTTCTGTCAGGTTTCTACTCCTAAAAAACTCAACTGAAGCTTTAGATCCTGCCCATCCACTTCCGTTCAATCCCACCGGCTTGCCGTCTTGTTGCATGTAGACGAGCGCGAACATATCGCCCCCGATGCCGGTCGACATTGGTTCGACCACATTCAAAACAGCGGCGGCGCAGATCGCGGCATCGACAGCATTGCCACCGTCCTGCAAAACACGGACGGCCGCGGCGGAGGCAAGCGGCTGGCTCGTCGCCGCCAAACCATTCATAGCGAGGACAGGCGACCGGCTGCCATGTGCGTTAGAAGCTGGACGATCACCGTGGTTCATATTCGTTCTGCAGTCTGAGAAAGTCTTCGGGGGTGTCGACATCCACGAGAATGCCGGGCGAGTCCACCGACACTTCGACGATCCTGCCAGGATCTTTGTGAACAACGATATTAGCGCCCTGAGTTGCACTCAAGCCAAGGATTTCTTGAAGGATCGCGGCGCCAAACAGGACCGGATGACCGCGACGCCCCCGAAACGTCGGCAGGACTATGCGATCTGGTCCTACTTTCCTCACCAACGACTCGATAGTCTCAGATTCAACCAGCGGATGATCAACCAAGAACAGCAACGCACCCGATGTGCGCGACGGTAAGCAACGAATACCGGCCTGGAGCGAGGTGATCATGCCCTGCTCGTAATCCGGATTGAAGACGAGTCGTGCCGGCGGCTTTACATGCGGTTCGATTTCATCTTGATGATGCCCGACAACGACGCACGTCTCTTCGACGGGAGAGCTGGAAATGGCAGCGAGAATATTTTCCAGAAACGTTTTTCCCCGTAACGGAAG
>DATFXZ010000805.1:0-3774 GCA_035315305.1 Terriglobia bacterium
TCTTGCGCGGTCACCCTGACATATTACGCCATGATTGAAGAGGCGGCCACAAGCCGGCCGGCTTACTCACAGCGAAGAGCGTCTACAGGATCGACGCGTGTTGCCCGTCGCGCTGGAAACCAAACAGCGAGCAGGGACGCGACGGTCAACAGAATCGCGACGCTGACGAATACGACTGGATCACGAGCCCGAACACCGTAAAGAAGGCTCGCAATGAGCTTCGTCAGTCCGAACGCCGCAGCGACACCGATCAACACGCCGATAACCGCGAGCCGCATACCTTGAACCACAACCATACTCCTGACGGCGCCGGGCTGTGCGCCGAGCGCCAGCCGAATCCCAATTTCCTGTGTACGTTGCTCAACTGAGTACGACGTCAAACCGTAAATGCCGATCACAGCCAAAAGCAGCGCGGTGCCGGCAAAGATTGTCAATGCCAGAGTGTTGAAATCCTGGTTGGCCGTGGACCTCGATACGACTTCGTCCATTGTCCGGATCGGAGCCACCGCAAGACCGCCGCTGACCTCGCTGAGTTCCTTTTGAATCGTCGGAATGAGTGAATGCGGTTCGACGCGGGTCCGAACGATCCAAGCGAGCGGTATAAGACGTGTATTGAGAGCATTGATGCCGTCAGGGAGTTGCGCTTGCGGGATATACATCGTTGGTCCGGGATTGCTATTCAGACCGTTGTCTCGGATATCCCCCACCACACCGACGATCTGACGGGGAAGATCCGTGAACTCCGGACCAACGCCCTGACCAATGATGATGCGGTCCGCCAACGGATCGCCGTTGGTCCAGAACTGCTTGGCCATTGCTTGATTGATGATCGCCACCGGCGGCGCGCCGGCGGTGTCCTGATCAGTGAATCCGCGGCCTCGCAATACGGGGATCTTGAACACATCGAAGTAAGCGGGCGAGTTGATCATGTATCGTCCGCCGCCGGTGGCAGGTCCTTCCAACGGTCGTCCCACAATAATGAAAGGCAGCCCGAAGCCACCTTCCAGCGGCACACAGCAGGTAGCGCCCGCATTAATAACGCCCGGCAATGCCTTGAGCCGTTCCGTGCCCTGGCGGACCAGTAGATCGACACCGGCTGTCTTCACGAATCGCGGCCCGGTCAGCGACATCCTCAGGGTCAATACATTATGCGAGTCGAATCCCGGATTCACGGCGCGAAGCGCAGCAAACGTTCGCACAAGCAGTGCCGCGCCAACCAGCAAAATCAAAGCGAGAGCGGTTTCCACGATCACGAGCATTGAACGCGCTTTATTGTGACGGAAACTCGTTCCACCGCGTCCCGTGGATTCTTTAATCGTGCCGCTCAGATCCGTGCGTGTCGCTTGCAGTGCGGGGATCAATCCGAACAGCAGACCCGTGATGAACGAAACAGCGAGCGTGAACAGCACCACGTATAAGTCGAGCGACACTTCGGCGCCTTGGAGGCCGACACGCGGGATGTTTCCGGGATTGATCCTCAGAATTGCGCGAATACCTACGAATCCGATTACCAATCCAAGAAGACCGCCGGTTGTCGACAACACGACGCTTTCGGTCAGAAGTTGCCGCACGATTCGTCCGCGGCCGGCGCCGACGGCCGCGCGGATGGCGATTTCCCGTTTACGGACGGTCGCCCTCGCCAACAGGAGGTTGGCGACATTGGCGCACGCGATGAGGAGCACAAAACTGACCGCACCGAGCAGAACCCACAGGAGCGTGCGGACACCGCGTACCAGCACCTCTCGCAAGGGTTCTACGCCAAAGCTCTGATTCGGTCCGAGCGTGTTCGGATACTTCCGGCGGAACTCCTCTGCCGCCACCTTGAATTGAGCATTCGCGGCTCCTAGAGTCACGCCTGTCTTCAGCCGGCCCCCAGAGGTGAAGTAATGACCCTGATCCGTACTGTTAGGGTCCAGTTGAAACGGGACGTAAACGTCGGGAGGCTCGTCGATCTCAATCTTGAACGTTGGTCCCGTGACTCCAATGATTTCGTGAAGGACGCCGCTGAGTACGATTGTCTTGCCGATTACGTTCGGATCCGAGCCGAAGCGGCGTCGCCAAAATCCGTACGCCAGGACCGCGACATTCGGTCCACCCGGCAGGTCCTCTTCCTGTGAGAACGTGCGCCCGTATAGTACAGACGCCCCACACAGACGGAAAAAATCGACGCTGGCCTGCGTCTGCTGGATCTGTTCCGGGGCACCGCCGGAATTGTAGTTGACAACGCCGAATCGCCAGGCGGCAGCGTACTCAACGGATTGTGACTGCGCGCGCCAGAAGTTGAACTTGGCCGGAGATGCTCCAGTGCCCGAGCCCTGTGGCGAGATATTCATGAAAAATACAAACCGATCCGGATCAGGGTAAGGCATCGGCTTGAGTAGAACCCGGTTGATCACCGAAAAGATCGCGGTGTTTGCTCCAACACCAAGTGCGAGCGCCAGGACCGCGGTGATTGTGAATCCGGGCGCTTGAAGGAACATGCGGACCGACTGTTTCACATCTTGCCAAAGTGAATACATGCGCTTGCGCTCCTCCTGCAGAATGTTGGACACAAACCCTACGTTCTTGGGTGGCAAAAGGTTTCCGTGAAGTTTCAGACGAAAAAAGAGCTACACGACGATTGACGCTTGTTTTATTCTCGCTCGATATGAACCGACGCAATTTCATTGTCACCACCGCCTCCGCGGGGGCAGCGCTCGCTATACCGGGTCTGCTGAGCGCTCAAGATCCCGAGCTTGCGCCCATTTTTGCAGAGATCCAAAAACGTCATGACGAAGCTGTTCGGCGTTTGCAGCAGTGGATTCGGCAGCCTTCTATCGCCGCCGAGAATCGTGGCGTCAATGAAGGATGCGAGCTGACGATGCAAATGCTGCGCGAAGTTGGTTTTGACCAGGTGAAAAAAGTGCCGACGGAGGGTCAGCCCGGCATCTTTGCCACACTTGATGTCGGCGCGCCGAAGACCTTGGCTCTCTACTTCATGTATGACGTAAAACAAGTCGATCCCTCGGAATGGTCGTCGCCGCCGTGGGATGCCGCGATTGTGGACCGCCCTGGCCTAGGCAAAATTCTGATGGGTCGCGGAGCGGTCAATCAGAAAGGTCCGGAAGCTACATTTCTGGCTGCATTGCATGCGATTCGTGGCGCAAAAAAGAAAGTTCCGCTCAATTTCGTTCTCGTCGCGGAAGGTGAAGAGGAAATAGGGTCGCCACACTTCAAGCAGATCGTGAATCAAGCGGATGTGCAGGCCGCTCTCAAGAGATGTACTGGTGTGTTCATGCCGAATGCATCGCAAGGACTTGATGGCGCAGTGACGATCACCTTAGGGGCAAAAGGTGTGATCGAATGCGAGCTGACGTCCAGCGGCGAACGCTGGGGACGCGGTCCGAAGCAAGACGTTCACTCCAGCAATAAAGCACGAGTCGATAGTCCGGCCTGGCATCTCGTGCAGGCCCTTGCAACTCTCGTGAATTCAGACGGAACTCCAGCCATCGACAATTTCGCTGTGAAGGCGCGACCTCTTTCCGCGGTGGAGAAGAAAATGATCGCTGATGCCGCCTCCCGCCTGGATGAGAGTGTTGTGAAGAAGCAGTTGGGCGTCGAGCATTGGATTCGTGATGTGAGCTTCCGCGAATCACTCGAGTTGCTCATGTCACAGCCCACTGTGAATATCGAAGGTCTTGTCGGCGGATATACCGGTTCCGGTGGCAAGACTATCCTGCCGCACAAAGCAGTAGCTAAGCTCGACCTCCGGCTGGTTCCGGACATGACAGCTGA
>DATFXZ010000806.1:0-10209 GCA_035315305.1 Terriglobia bacterium
TCCGATCTCATTCGCGTTCTTTTCGTGCTGATTCCGGTTGCCGTTTGGCCGCGGCTGGACGTGCTTGTTGCAGGCAGTATCGGATTTGCTATGGTTCGGGTTGCGGGGACTGTTATTTTTTTTCGCCGCGAGTTTACCTTAGGGTTATGGCCGGACGGCGATTGCCTTCGCAAGCAACTGAGGTACACGATTCCCTTGCAAGCTGCAATTGCCTTGCAAGTTCTCCAATCGAACCTTCATCAATATGTGATTTCGCTGCGTTTTGACGCCGCACAATTTGCCCAATATGCAGTTGGGTGCACGAACATCCCTGTTTTCGATTTGATAGCCGGTTCCGTCCTTAGTGTGATGATGATTCAGATGGGGGAAGGGCTCTCACAGAGCAGAGTCGAACGTGTTTTGCAAATCTGGGCCGACGCCACTCGAAAACTCGCAATCGTCTTTTTCCCAATCCTTGTTCTGCTCTGGATGGAGTCACGGGACTTTATCACTCTCCTGTTCACCGATCGTTATATTCAGAGTGTGCCCGTATTCCGTGTATGTCTGCTGTCGTATTTCTTCGTTACGTTCCAGCCGCACGGAGTGCTGCGTGTTTATGCCGATACGCGTTTCCTTGCTCTGCAGAATTTATTGAAAGTTGTGATCGTGGTCGCTTTGATCGGACCAATGATCTCGACATTCGGACTATCAGGCGCCGTCCTGAGTTCGGTCTTAGCGCTGCTGGGAGGCAAATGCATGCTGGTCCTCCGAATGAAACGTCTCATGCAAGTCGAGCTATCGAGAGTTCTTCCATGGCGAACTCTGTCCGGCATTGCCGGTCTGAGCTTGATTGCAGCCGCGCCGGCCGCAGCGCTAGGTTACTTTGTCCAATCTGGAGCGGCAATCAGGCTGTTCTCTGTTGGTGGAATTTATGCGATGGCGTATGGAGTGGGCGTGTGGCTATTTAAATTGAGGAGTGGTCAGAAGCCGTTGCTGAAGAATGCGGCTAGCTTGTGGCAGACATAATCGATTTCCTCGAGGGACATGTCGGGCCGGATAGGCAAGCAAAGTAATTCCTTTGCCAATCGCTCCGCGACAGGAAACTGTCCTGCCATCCACTTGCAATCGTTGAATGCCTCCTGCAAGTGGATGGGGAATGGATATCGAACCACGGCGTCAATGCCGGCTCGTTGCATATGATCCAACAGTGCGTCGCGTAGCTTCGTGCGAATCTGAAAAAGGTGGTAGACGTGTTCTTCGCCTGGCGTCACGCTCTGAAACCCGATCGGCAGCTTGCTTAGTCGTTCACGATAAATGGCCGCGATTCTGCGACGGCGTTCATTCCATGTGTCGAGCTGTGGCAATTTCCATAAAAGGACCCGGGCTTGAATCGCATCCAGCTTACTGTTGAAGCCCAACGCAACATGATTGTTTTGGCCGCACTGACCCAATTCTCTTAAGCGGCGAACACGTTCGGCTCGTCGACCGCAGCCGATCGCAATTGCGCCGCCATCTCCAGCCGCCGCGAGATTCTTGCTCGGATGAAAACTGAAACAACCGATGTCGCCGAAACTTCCAGCTCGACGACCATCGAGCCGTGCGCCGTGCGCTTGAGCCGCATCCTCGATGATGAACAAGCCCTTTCGCCTGGCGAGATCCAACAGTCCCCGCATCGGCGTCGGTTTACCATAAAGGTGCACGGGAACGATCGCGCGTGTGCGCGGTGTGATTGCGCTGGACACCTGCGACTCGTCGATAAGGAATGACTCTTCATCCGCATCAACCAGAACGGGTGTGGCGCCTGTATGCCGGATGGCAGCCACAGTCGCGTAAAAAGTGTTGGCTTGTGTGATGACCTCGTCGCCGAGACCTATGTCCAGCGCTCGTAAAGCGATCAGCAGCGCGTCTGTGCCGCTGTTGACGGCCTTGACGTGCGGAACGCCCAGGTAATCTGCGAATGAGCGCTCGAATTCGGAAACATGATCCGTCAGGATGTATTGACCGCTTAAAAGCATTTCGCGAATATCGGCGAAGAGGGACTCCGACGTTTCCCCGAATTGAGCGCGATAGTCGTAGCGTGCAACGTTCATCGGTATAGCAAGCTCTCCAATGGATCGAATACCCGCTCGGGCAATCCGCTCTTCATCGCACGCCGGACCGCGTCAACGACAGACTGCGTTTTCAACGCGCTTGCAATATCGGATTGGATTGTTGATGCATCTCCAGACTGCACAGCTTCGAAGAACGCGGACACCTCTTTCACAAAGATGTCTTCTGATCGAGCTTCTCCGCTCGTACGAAGATCCCATCCTTCCAACCGGACGGACCGGTCACCAAGAAAGACTTCGAATGCCATTTGTTTTTGCGAAGCCTCGCAGCTATACAAACCGCTTCCGAGGAGGCCGTTTTCAAATCGCAGAGTTATGGAAACAGTGCCTTCCGCAGCAGGTGCGCCGATGAGTGGCCGCACCAAGGCTTGCGCTTCGGAAATCTCGCCGCAGAAAAATCGGCACAAATCAATGTAGTGCGTGCATTGTTCGTTGACAGGCCCGCCCGATTGATTGACGTCGAGCCACCAGGGCACGCCATATCGCGCAGAGAACCACTGAAAGGCGATAGCGATGGGAAATGCAGCTTGGATTTGCTTCCGTGCACTCAACACAGAATCCCGATAACGATTCATGTATCCTACGGCATTTATTATCGGACGCTGCTCGATCGCTTGTAGTAGATCCAGACACTGCTCTGCATTCAGGCCAATCGGCTTTTCGACGAATAGCGATACTCCAGCTGCAATCGCTGCCCGTTCAGCGGCACCCCGCAATGCCGGCGGCGTACAGACAAACAAAGCATCCAGGCGGCTCAGATCTAATTCGGCAGCCGTCGGCAATACCGCGGCGTCCAAATCAGCCGCAAGCAAAGCCGCGCGTTCAACATCGGGATCACAGATAGCTACGATCTGCGCACCGAGCAATTTCGCAGCACGCGCGCGCTCGCGTCCCATGCGTCCCGCGCCAACAACCGCAGCGCGTAGATTCATTAGGACACCTCCACGGCCCGCCGCGCGGCAATCCACCAGGTTGCGGGTCCAAGCCGCGGTGCCATGGCGCCGATCCGGTATCGCAAGAACTGGTCAACCACGTCGTAAAAAGCATCTGCCGTTCCCTGAACATCCCTTTTCACAGTAGTCCCAGCGGCACCCTGCCTTTCTTGAGAAACTGAATTGCGGTGTATCCTCCGAACCAGCCCGCTGGCCATAACAAATAACCGGTGCAGGACGACTGCAGGAGCAAGTCCGAAGTGCTGCATCTGGAGAATCTGCATCCCTGCGTCAGCGAACAACCGGCGAAGCGATTTAGGGGAGTACAGCCAGCGGTGCTGCGGAAATCCCAGTTGGCCGATCCAGCGGTACCACAACGGATGAATCGCACCGAGCGTGCCGGCTTCACACGCGAGGATGCCGTCTGGAGCTAAAAGACTACTCATCTTGCGAAGAGCCTGCACCGGTTTTGGAAAATGACTGAGCAAATCGCAGTGATAGACAACATCAAATGAAGCGTTTTGCCACTCCAGATCTTCGAGCAACGAACAACGCACCTCGATTCCCAGCTGATCCTGGATGCGGCGGGCGCGTTCCGGATGCGGTTCTACACCAGCCACCGAATAGCCCAACGATTTAGCGGCGCGAAGGAAGTGACCTTGCCCACAGCCGATTTCCAACAGCCGTCCCGACTGCCGAATACGCTGGACCCAGCGTGCCTTTGTCAGCGCATATCGCGAATAGAAGATGTCGGAATGATTATCCAGGCGTGGATCGATGATTCCAGGAGCGGCTTCTGGTGATGTGTAGACCGTCCCGCACGGGCACAAGCGACCTTCGTATCCGTTTTCCTTCCAGACGACCGCTTCCGACGTTTCGTCACAGACAATACACGGCATCGTCGTCTCGATTGCAATTCTCGAACCCCAATTTGGTACAGGCCGTGCTTTGCAAGCACACGTTCTAGGATTTTGAAATGTCGAGCAAACGAGTCTCACAGCCTAGTTCGAAACCAGTTTGCGTGCTTTCACATCGGAACGCCGATTCCGTAGGAGTGGAGCAACGGGATATTCCCGACGGCATTGAGACACGCTTCGATCTGACTGCGACGCGTGAGATTCGCTATTCAGTTATTCATCCTGCCGGATATGTATTAGACCGCCGGAACTCTGTGCTCCAGCAGGCTGCCGGCAAGCGACCGGTTCTCGCCGTGGTCGATCGGCAGGTAAACCGCCTTTACGGCGACGACCTGCGCGCCTATCTGGAAAATGAGTTGGATCTTCGTGGATATCTCACCATTGACGGCTCCGAGAGTCGCAAAACCTGGATGCCGGTTCAGCGCATTTGTGAAAAAGCGATCGACATTGAACTCTCTCGGGATGGCGTAATGATGGCCGTGGGAGGAGGCGTGACCCTCGACATCACCGGCTTTGCGGCATCCATTTTTCGCCGTGGTGTGAACGTCGTGCGTATTCCAACATCGTTGATTGGCCTGATCGATGTGGGAGTCGGGATCAAGCACAGCATTAATCTCGGCAACAAAAAGAGCATCCTGGGATCGTTCTATCCGGCAATAGTGAACATTAATGACCCGACGTTTCTTGCCACGCTGCCGCCGCGACACATTTCGTGTGGCATCGCTGAAATCATCAAGATGGCGATGGTACTCGACGCGAATCTCTTCGCTACGCTTGAAACCCACCTGGAAGAATTCCTGGCCCAGCGATTCCAGATGTCGCCTCTTGCCCGGGATGTTTTGGTCCGGTCCGAGGTTCTGATGATGCAGCAAATCGAACCTAATCTGTTCGAATCCGATTTGCAGAGGCTGCCGGACTTCGGTCATACGTTCAGTCCCGCCATTGAGGCCGTTAGTGGTTGGACCATTCAACATGGTGAGGCGGTCGCCATGGACATGCTTATCAGCACGGCCCTGGCTCAATGCAAGGGGCTTTGCTCTCCAGTTACTCTGGAGCGCCTTCGCAAGCTACTGTCCTCGGCCGCTCTGCCGTTCACTCCCGAGGTCTGCCGTCCGGACGTTTTAATGAAAGCGCTGCGTGCGGCGCGTCAACACCGGGCTGGGAATCTGAATCTGGTCGTACCACTTGAAATCGGTCAGGCGGACTTCATTCAAGAAGTCTGTCTTGAAGAGCTCGCGCAAGCATTGGCGCTCATCGATGGAGGCGATCTCACAAATGTCGGCGCTCTTAGTAGACCTTGGCGGGACGCATCTGCGGCTTGGAATATGGCATGAAGCTGCAGCGCCGCGTGTCATGTACCGGAGGCGGCTTCGAAACTTTATTGAGGCGTCCACGCGGGGCGATATCTGGCAGGAGATCATTACGTCCATCTCGGATTTCGCGGCCGGTATGCGACACCTCATCCCGGCGGCAGCACCGGTCGTCATTTCGTTTCCTGGTCCCGTATTGAATGGATCTCATATTATTGATGCTCCGACCGTGTCTGGCCCATCGACCACATTGCCGGAACTGCAATCCATCGTTGCAGAACGTACCGGACGCCGTGTTTACGTCCTCAACGACATTTCGGCGGCGGCCTGGCACGTGAGTCGCTGCGTTGAGGCACAGCGGTTTGTCGTCGTGACAATCAGTAGTGGAATCGGAAGCAAAATCTACGATCGGGATCATTTCCGTGGCGTCATCGATGAAGTCGCGTATGCGGGAGAAATCGGTCACGCGAAGGTGGACGAAAGTTCCGAAGCGCCCATGTGTGATTGCGGCGGACGTGGACACCTCGGGGCCATTTCGTCTGGGCGCGGGATCTTACGTTTTGCCAGGCAGACCGCGCAGTCGGATCCGTCATTCCGGTCCTCATTGTGCGTCCGACAGTTTCAAGCCACAGCGGACTCACTGAATAACGAGGAACACCTGGTGCCGGCAGCGAAGGCAAGAGACGAGTGGGCCTTAAGTGTTGTACGTGAATGCACTGCACCGTTGGCTCGGCTGCTCTTGCAGTGCATCATCGCGGCTGGTCTCCAGCGCGTTGTGATCATCGGTGGTTTCGCTTTGAGTCTCGGGGAGCCATATCGCGTCATTTTGCAAGAGGAGATGATGAAGCGGTGCGACTACCGTGTCCTGTCGGGGCGTCTTAGAGATTTCATCTTGATGGGAGACGATGACGCGTGTTTGCTGGGGACGGCAGCGTTCGCGTCGCGGTTGTGCTCTTTATGAAGGTGGTCGTTTTGGGCGGGAGCGCACATAGCACGCCGGCTCTTTGGTCGTACCTTGTCAGCGAAGCGCGGTTGCAGGGCCTAAACGTTGTGCTCATCGGTCGTGATCGCGGCCGCCTGAATGCCGTCGTTCGCGCATGTGAAATATTGGCAAGCACCAGGAATAACTCCCTGACATCGGCGACCATCCCGTATGACCGGGCGTGGCGTGTTCTCGATAACGCGGATGTTGTCCTGATCCAGTTTCGAAACGGCGGGTACCTGGCGCGCGCTTGTGATGAAACCTTCCCTGTGCAGTACGGGGTTGTGGGCGACGAAGGTCTCGGACCAGGTGGTCTGTGTGCGGCTATCCGCAATTGGAAAGCAATTGGCCCGGCGCTCGAGTGCATTGCCGAATTTGCGCCGGACGCTTTAGTTTTGATGATGTCCTCTCCTGTCAGTCTGTTGGTTCGCGCAGCAGGCTACAGGCTTCCTCAACTGAACGTTGCCGGCATATGCGAATTGCCATGGACGACACTCACCGACACATGCCGCAGTGCTGGTATCGATCCGCAGCAGGTGCGTTTCGACTACTTTGGCGTAAATCACCTGGGTTGGCTCTATGGCATCACGCAAAACGGTCACAGCGTAGCTTCTGTCGTTCCATTGAAATATCTCCGGCTTCACGAGCACAGAAACACGGTACTCGACGAGCAGCGGCAAGCCGTTCGGCCTCGTGCGGTTGAATTGGAGGAGATCAGCCGGAAGGCGTTTCAGGCTTACGCCGAGGGCGATGAAGATCAAGTTCGCCAGGCGTCACAAATGAGAAGCACTCCCTGGTACCGGCATGCAGTGGGGCCACTAATTGCTTCGCTCGCCGGATCAGACATCCGTACTGTCTTCTTCCTTTCTGTATGCAATGACTCTTTCGATTCTGCTTATCGCACCGACGATATCTTGGAATACCCGTATATCGCGAACGATCGAAGGCTTCAACGGGTGCCCCGTATCAATCGAGTTCCGGTAGAAATGCGGCACACCTTATCGCCCTTCATTGAATACGAGCGAGTAGCAGTGCGGGCTGTGCTGAGCCCTGATAACGATCTCGTCGAGGAATCACTACGCGTGCATCCTTGGGTGAACGATTGCGGAAAGGTCGAAGAACTAGCTCAAGCGATTTTGAATTATGCGCATGCAGCCTGAATGCAGAGCTTTAATCATGGCAGGCGGGCGCTCGGAGCGAATGCGGGCGACCAGCGGACCAATGCACAAAGCATTGGTTCCGGTCCTCGGTATGCCGCTTTTGGAAAGAAATTTACGCATGCTTCTCGAGGCAGGCGTCAAGGACATTGTCGTTGCAGTGAGCAGTGCCGAGCCGGCGATTGGCCAATATCTCGAGAGCTTCGGCCGTTCGCTAGTGGAATCTTGCGGAGCGCATTTACGTATCCTCTGGGAACGTGATCCGCGCGGAACAATCGGTTCGGCTCGCGAGGCCATCCAGGGTGCAGCCACTCTCCTTGTGTTGAACGTCGATAATCTGACTTCACTTCCGCTACCGGCATTCGTCCGCTTTCATCGTGAGAAGGGCGCGGCGCTGACGATTGCAACTCATCAGGAGCCGTTTCGAATTCCATTCGGGGAGTTGGTGTTAGCCGAAGATTGTGTGCAGCAATATGCAGAGAAGCCAGTGAAGCCGATCTGGATTTCCAGTGGCACGTACGTCTTGAGTCCGGAAGCGTGTGAATGGATTTTGCCTGAGGGGCGCACTGATGTGCCGCAACTTGTTGAGCGTTTACTCGCTGCTGGGCGCCACGTTGCCGCATTCCGCCACGCAGCCGCCTGGATCGACGTCAACGATGCGGACGCGGTGAAACAGGCGGAAAGAGAAGTGTCGGCGATATGACGATGACGCGGCCAATTCGAGTACTGTCGGTTATCGGAGAACTGTTGTTGGGCGGGGGAGAAAACCGACTGCTGTCGCTTGCGCGGAGTATTGACCGTCGCAGTTTTGAACATCACATCGTTGCGCTGCATGGCTCCGATCTGAGGATCGAGGTACGTGCGATTATGCGTAAACAATATGCGGATGCCGGGATCGCTGTTCACGAACTCAAAAGCGACGGTGTTCATTCAAGCGGCCGCCTGTACACGAAGGGAAAGTTACTGGCGAAACGAGTGAGCCGCCTGGTCGAGCTTATTGAGACCCATGACATCGATGTGATCGACGCGCATATGGAGACTGCAGCATTGGCTGGTACGATTGCGGGCGTTATAAGCCGCAGGCCTGTATGCGTCACGCTGTATCATGCGCAGCCTCTCGTTGCCCCTTCCTTGTGGCGCTTTGCGCGCCAATTCATCTTGACGGCTGCGGATCTTCTGCTAACGGATTCGGCCGTCCGCGCGGAGGAAATTCGTCAAGCCGCGATGTTGAGGCGACCTCAGGTGTGCGTTGTGCCGAATGGCGTCTGGACACCGCGCGCGGTTCGTGCGGATGCGGAGATGAGGACTCTGTTGGGGATTCCTCAACGGCCGCAGTGCAGGGTCATCGGCCAAATTAGTGCCTTCGTCGAGTTCAAGGGGCAACTGGTATTGCTCGAAGCCGCGCGAAAGATATTGCGTGAGGAACCCGACGTTTACCTGCTCCTGGTTGGGTACACGTCACACGAATCAAATTTTCGCGAAGGATTGGAGCAGAAGATATTCGATTTTGGAATTGCAGACCGCGTACGCATTCTTAAGTATCCGGGGCCGATCGGGGACATCTGGCAAGTCATCGACCTTCATGTACATGCTTCACTGTTTGACTCCTTGCCCCAGGCCATCCTCGAAGGCATGTCGCTCGGGAAACCAGCGGTAGTGACGGCTGTTGGCGGCGTTCCGGCAGCGGTTATGAACGGCCGAACAGGATTGGTCGTACAACCCGGTGATGCCGCTGCTCTCGCGAACGGAATTTTGCGGCTCCTCCGCGATCCGGCACTTAGTCGAAAATTGGGAGACGCCGCGTTCGTCGAATACGAACGCCGTTATCGTCCCGAACTGACCGCCCGCAAACTCGAAGCGTGTTTTGAGAGCCTGGTAAAACGCCAGAATTGGAGACGCGCATCCGAATGGAAACAGTTGAAGGACGCACCGTCTTAGTCACAGGCGCCGGCGGATTCATCGGGTCAAGAGTGGTGAAAGCGCTCCTGAATGGTGGCGCCAGCGTTAGAGCTTTGATTGGACCGGTGAGAGGGGCTGGACAAGTCTTGGATTCTCCGTCGCTCGAAAATGTTACGGCTGACATCTCCGATGCCGCAGCGGTCGAGCAAATCACCAGGGGAGTTCACATTGTTATTCATATGGCTGGTCCGCCTTCGGTTGCCGATTCATTTGATCATCCAACGGCATTCGCGAAAACGCATGTCGCGGGTACGGCGACAATTCTCGATTGTTGCCGTAAAGCGGGTATATCCAGGTTCGTGTATATATCTTCGGCTGAAGTTTATGGCCGCCCGCGAAGCGCCGTTGTTACCGAGAATCATCCTATCGCGCCACGGTCGCCCTATGCCGCGGCGAAAGCGGGAGCAGAACACTTCGTCCGTGCTTTCGCGATGAATTTCGGTATGCCCAGTCTCATCCTCCGCCCATTCAGCGTTTACGGAGCAGGCGCTCCATCCTGCGGTGTTGTCCGAACGATTTTGCGCATGGCGCAGTTCGAACAAATGGTCGTCTTAAGAGATCTCACGCCGGTACGGGACTATTGCTTCGTCGATGATGTGGCGGAAGCAATCGTACGCTCCTGCACCGTGTTGATGGACGATATTGCAACGATCAACATCGGATCGGGTATTGGCATAAGCGTGGGAGAACTCGCGCAAACTGTGCTGCGTGTACTCGGGAGGAACATTCCCATTCGAGAGGAAGGGAAGATTGACCGCCCCGCAAATGCGGAGATCTACAGTCTAGTTGCAGATCGCACTCTAGCTGCGGAGTTGTTGGGCTGGCAGCCGAACACGGATTTGGAGACGGGTATCCGGCGGTCGCT